>NZ_JBRKIT010000050.1:0-37976 GCF_052983395.1 Sinomicrobium halophytocola | reverse complement strand
GGCGCTGGTTTCGAAGGCGATGATACGTTCACTTATACGATGAAAGACGAAGACGGTTACACGAGCAACGCGGCTACGGTAACTGTAAGCGTAGGCGGCGACAACGGCGGTCTGTTAGCAGTAGATGATACGGCAACAACCCCGATGGAGATGCCTGTTGATATAGAAGTATTGGCTAATGACCAACCCGGAAATGCAGACATTGATCCTACTTCGGTAATGATCGTGGATGCTCCTGGAAATGGTACAGCCGAAGTGAATACGACAACCGGGGTGGTAACCTATACCCCTGGCGCTGGTTTCGAAGGCGATGATACGTTCACTTATACGATGAAAGACGAAGACGGTTACACGAGCAACGCGGCTACGGTAACTGTAAGCGTAGGTGGTGATAACGGTGGTCTGTTAGCTGTAGACGATACGGCAACAACGCCGATGGAAACCCCTGTGGATATAGATGTCCTGGCTAACGACCAACCTGGCAATGCAGCTATCGATCCTGCTACTGTGGTGATCGTGGATGCTGCCGGAAATGGTACGGCAGAAGTAGACCCTGTTACCGGAATGGTGACCTATACTCCTGCCGCCGGATTCGAAGGTGACGATACGTTCACCTATACAATGAAAGACGAAGACGGTTATACGAGCAACGCAGCTACGGTAACTGTAAGCGTAGGCGGTGACAACGGCGGTCTGTTAGCTGTAGACGATATGGCAACAACGCCAATGGAAACCCCTGTGGATATTGATGTACTAGCTAACGACCAGCCCGGTAATGCAGCTATCGATCCTGCTACTGTGGTGATCGTGGATGCTGCCGGAAATGGTACGGCAGAAGTAGACCCCGTTACCGGAGTGGTAACCTATACCCCTGGTGCCGGATTCGAAGGTGACGATACGTTCACTTATACGATGAAAGACGACGACGGTTATACGAGCAATGCAGCTACTGTAACTGTAAGCGTAGGCGGTGACAACGGCGGTCTGTTAGCTGTAGACGATATGGCAACAACGCCAATGGAAACGCCTGTGGATATTGATGTCCTGGCTAACGACCAGCCCGGTAATGCGCCTATCGATCCTACTTCGGTGGAGATAGTAGACATGCCGATCGAGGGAACTGTAGAAGTTGATCCTGCCACAGGAGCAGTGACCTATACCCCTGGTGCCGGCTTCGAAGGCGATGATACGTTCACTTATACGATGAAAGACGACGACGGTTATATGAGTAATGCAGCTACTGTAACTGTAAGCGTAGGCGGCGACAACGGCGGTCTGCTGGCTAACGATGATACGGCGGTGACTCCAATGGAAACTCCTGTTGCTATCGAAGTATTGGCTAACGACCAACCTGGGAATGCAGACATTGATCCTGCTTCGGTAATGATCGTGGATGTTCCCGGAGATGGTACGGCAGAAGTAGACCCCGTTACCGGAGTGGTAACCTATACCCCTGGTGCCGGATTCGAAGGCGACGATACGTTCACCTATACAATGAAGGATGTAGATGGTTACACAAGTAATGTTGCTACGGTAACTGTAAGTGTAGGTGGTGACAACGGTGGTCTGCTGGCTAATGATGATACGGCGGTAACCCCGATGGAAACCCCTGTGGATATCGACGTACTTGCTAACGACCAACCTGGAAATGCGGACATTGATCCTGCTTCGGTAATGATCGCGGATGCTCCCGGAGATGGTACTGTAGAAGTTGATCCTGCCACAGGAGTTGTAACGTATACCCCTGGCGCTGGTTTCGAAGGCGACGATACGTTCACATATACGATGAAAGACGAAGATGGTTACACGAGCAATGTAGCTACGGTAACTGTAAGCGTAGGCGGCGATAATGGTGGTCTGCTGGCTAACGATGATACGGCGGTGACAGCAATGGAAACCCCTGTTGATATCGAAGTGTTAGCGAATGATATGGGTGGAAATGCTGATATCGATCCCGCTACGGTAGCCGTTGTGGACATGCCTTCTGAAGGAACCGTGGAAGTAGCCGTTACCGGAATAGTGACCTATACTCCTGATGCCGGTTTTGAAGGTGTAGACACCTTTACCTATACGATGAAAGACGTAGATGGTTACACGAGCAACGTGGCAACAGTAACCGTTACCGTCGGTGGCGACAACGGTGGCCTGCTGGCTAACGATGATACAGCGGTGACCCCTATGGAAACTCCTGTTGATATCGAAGTGTTGGCGAATGATATGGGTGGAAATGCTGATATCGATCCTGCTACGGTAGCCGTTGTGGACATGCCTTCTGAAGGAACCGTGGAAGTAGCCGTTACCGGAATAGTGACCTATACTCCTGATGCCGGTTTTGAAGGTGTAGACACCTTTACCTATACGATGAAGGACGTAGATGGTTATAGCAGCAACGTAGCAACAGTAACCGTTACCGTCGGTGGCGACAACGGTGGCCTGCTGGCTAACGATGATACAGCGGTGACCCCTATGGAAACTCCTGTTGACATTGAAGTATTGGCCAACGATCAACCCGGAAATGCGGATATCAATCCTGCCACTGTAGCAATCGTGGACATGCCTTCGGACGGAACAGTGGAAGTAGCCGCTACCGGGATAGCAACCTATACTCCTGATGCCGGTTTTGAAGGTGTGGATACGTTCACTTATACAATGAAAGATCAAGACGGTTATACCAGCAATGTTGCAACGGTAACCGTTACCGTAGGCGGAACCAACGGTGGTCTTATGGCGGTAGATGATGCTGCAAGTACTATTGTCGATGTGCCTGTAACTATAGCGGTTCTGGCCAACGATACGGAAGGAAATGCACCTATAGACGAGACAACCGTAGCGGTAGTGGATATGCCGACAGACGGTGCGGTAGAAGTGGATATGGTTACCGGAGAAGTGACCTATACCCCTGATGCCGGCTTTGAAGGTGTGGATACGTTCACTTATACCGTAAATGATACCGATGGTTATACATCCAATGTAGCCCTGGTTACGGTAACGATCGACCCGGCACCGACAGGACCTATAGCTAACGACGATGCAGTACAGGTGAACCCGAACAGCTTCATAAGGATAGCAGTACTGGATAACGATGCGGAAGGAAGCGCGCCGATTGATCCTGCAACAGTTGATGTTATAAGCGGTCCTTCCGACGGTAGCATTGCGATCAATGTTGACGGAACTGTAGACTATATACCGGAAGGAGGTTTTGTCGGACAGGACAGCTTTGAGTATACTGTTGAAGATACGGAGGGAAGATTATCCAATATAGCGGTAGTATCCATAGATGTTACTTCGAACTCTGACCTTACGATTTCCATTACGGTCAATGAGACAACACCATCCATAGACAGTGAAGTCGAGTTTACCGTAACGGTTACTAACGATGGGGACCAGGTATTCTCCGATATCATTGTGGATGAAGCATTGCCTTCAGGATATGAATTTGTAAGATCCGAATCCGCGGAAGGAGCCTACAATGAACTTACGGAGAAATGGACCATCGGTCATATAGGCGAGCAGGGAACCGCAACCCTTAGCCTGACAGCCAAAGTAGTAGCTGTGGCCGGAGCGGATTATCTGAATGTAGTAACTATTGAAGGATCATCTCCGTTAGATGCGAATCTGGACAACAATACGGCACAAGTAGCCGTAGAACCACTCTTGCTGGTAGTGTATAACGAGTTTTCTCCGAACGGGGACGGGTTTAATGACACTTTTGTGATAGATGGTATACAACTCTATCCGAGCAATACATTACAAGTCTATAACAGGTATGGAAACCTGGTGTTTAAGACTTCGAATTATAATAATGATTGGGACGGAGTTGCCAATAAGAGCGGAGCTATTATGGAAAAAGACAGGTTACCGGTAGGAACGTACTTCTACGTGCTGGATACCGGAACCGGAATAAGGAAAAGCGGATGGCTCTATCTCGCAAGATAAGATCACATATAAAGAGGGATGCCCCATCCCTCTTTATTGCATTAAATCCATATAAAACAGATAAAATATAAGCAGATGAAAATTATTAAAGTCAAAAAGAGCAATTACATTTTGTTTATATGTATGCTTGCTATGATTACGGTGAGAGCACAGCAAGATCCTCAATATACACAGTACATGTATAATATGATGAGCTTTAACCCTGCCTATGCCGGTTCTGTTGGTACCCTGGAAGCAAACTTACTGCACCGGTCGCAGTGGACAGGTATAGATGGGGCACCTCAAACCCAGTCTTTAAGTGTCCATTCCCCTTTGAATAATGAAAAGGTAGGTTTGGGTTTTAACGCTGCACACGACAAATTGGGACCGTCCCGGGAAGTATTTCTCGACGGGAATTTTTCTTATACCATTCAAACCGGGTACTTTTCCAAATTGGCTTTCGGTGTTAAAGCCGGGATCAGTATTCTGGATATTGACTGGAGTAAAGGAGATTTCAAGGACCCGAACGATCCTCTTTTTGGCCAAAATGTAAATAAAACCCATTTTTTGGCAGGAGCAGGAGCATTTTATTATACGGATAAATGGTATGTGGGATTTTCTGTTCCGAGCTTCCTTCGCTATGATTACTACGATGACAGGGAACAAGGAGGAGTACTGTCGGACAGATTGCATTATTTCATAACAGGTGGATACGTGTTCGAACTGTCACCTACCTTGTTATTCAAACCCGCCGCTATGGCAAAAATAGTTCGGGGCGCGCCTGTTTCTGTAGATCTTTCTGCTAACTTCCTGTTACAGGAGAGGTTTACTTTAGGAGCTTCGTACCGATGGGATGATTCCGTAAGTGCCCTGGCAGGTTTTCAGGTATCTCCGAGTTTCTTTATCGGATATGCCTATGATTATACCACGACAAGTTTTAACCGGTACAATGACGGGACACATGAGATTATCCTGCGATATCAGATGCCGTTTAAATCCAGTCGTATAAAATCCCCGAGATTTTTCTAAACAGAATTGTCATGAGAAGAAAGATATTATATACCCTAGGCTTATTGTTTTGCGTGACGGCCGTTTTCGGTCAACAGCCGAAAAAGGCGGACCGTCTGTTTAAAGACCTGGCCTACGTAGAAGCCGCCCAGGCTTATGAGGAATACCTCAAACGAGTGAACTCGCCTTCACCTGACGTCCTGGGAAATATAGCAGATTCATATTATTTTATAAGTAACGACTCAAGTGCAGTTACATATTATAAGAAACTGTATGAGTTGCAAAGAGAAGGAATGTCCGATACGCATTTTTACCGGTACACGCATGCGCTTAAGGGAGTAAAGGATTATGACGAAGCTAATTCCCTCTTGAAAGATTACCTTAAAAAGAAAGGCGATGAAAAGGAAATATCAAGATATGCCGATGAAAAAATTTATCTCGATAGTTTGGAACAGGCAGAATCCCTTTTTACCGTACACGATCTGGAAAGTAATACGCCCAGATCGGAATTCGGAACTACCTTCTATGGCGATAAAGTAGTGTTTTCTTCAACAAGAAAGCCCAGCTACACACTATATGTGTGGAATCAGCAACCTTTTCTCGACCTGTATATGGGAGAGCGGAATGCAAGTGATGGCGAATTGTTCAATGTTGAGCTTTTTCTTCCGGATATCCAATCCAAGTATCACGACGCGACAATTACCTTTTCCCCTGAGCTTGCACATATATACTATACAACCAATATCGTAAAGAACCGTAACAAGCTTATAAATGACGATTCCGGAACTAATAATTTCCATATTATGAAAGGAACTATTGAGGACGGAAAAATCGTAAAAACGGAAAGTATGCCTTTTAATAGTGTGGAGTATTCCGTAGGACACCCTTGTATGACTTCAGATGGAAAATGGTTGTTTTTCGTTTCCGATATGCCTGGTGGTTTCGGGGATACCGATATCTATGTGGTGGAAATGTCTGAAGACGGAAGTGTGGCATCCGAGCCGCAAAACCTCGGTCCGGTTATCAACACAAGAGGGAAAGAAATGTTCCCTTATTTCAGGGAAGGGAAACTCTATTTTTCCTCAGACGGGCATTACGGTCTCGGACGTCTTGATGTGTTTGAAAGCGAGAAAAAAGAAGATGCCTGGGAATTTAGTGCACCTAAAAACCTTGGAGCCCCGGTGAATAGTAATAAGGACGATTTTTCTTTTGTTATAGATTCCACAAGTTCCTATGGCTACTTTTCTTCAAACAGGCTGGAAGGAAAAGGAGACGATGATATTTATTACTACACTAAGGAAAAGGCACCGTGCGACCAGTTTGTTTCCGGTAAGGTGACCAACAAGAATACCCAGATGGCCCTCGAAGGAGCAACGGTAACAGTATACGATGAATTCGGTGACCAGGTTACGGCAGCTACTACCGGGGAAGATGGTACGTACAAAGTTGAGATTCCTTGTGAATCTACTTATAAATTCAAAGCGACCAAACCTAATTATACCACCGAGGAAAAAGAAGTCGTTACAACAGAGAAAAACGGTGAGGAGATTACGGATGTAAACTTTGAGCTGACCAATTTTGACGATCTGATAGTCAAAGAAGACGATCAGGAGAAAATAGATGTTAACCCGATATACTTCGAATTTGACAAAGCGGACATCACACCCCAGGCCGCCGAAGAGCTCAATAAGGTAGTCTATGTAATGAACCAGTTCCCCGATGTAAAGATCAAAATAGAATCTCATGCCGATTGCAGGGGAAATGCTAATTACAACAGGAATTTAACGGACCGCAGGGCAAAATCCACGCAGAAGTATATTCTCGAAGTAGGTAAAATAGATGCGTCACGTATAGAAAGCGCCATCGGTTACGGCGAAGACCGCCCCAAAATCGTGTGTGAAACCTGCAGCCAGTGTACGGAAGAACAACACGCCGAAAACCGAAGGTCCGATTTTATTATTATTGAGAAATAATAATAAGCATAATTTTATTGAGAGTTCTTAATCTGAAGTAAGCGATGCACCGGCAACGGTACGCCTGCTTATTAATCCAAACTACCCTATGTACCCCGGATTAGAACAAAAAACAGTAATACTGTTACTATATACGGTATTGTCCTTTTCTTTCGGTTGCTTGACTGTTAATGCGCAGCAACCGAAAGAGAGGGTATATGCTGCTTCTCAAACTAACGGAGCATTTCTCGGATCTGTTTCCAATCCTGCGAATGTAATCGGAAACGGGTTAAATACCTCAGCCGGATTAAATGTTCCTGTCGGTGCATTGGGCCTATCAAATGCACATATCCAACCCAGGTTCGGAACAGTATTGACAGCAGGAACTTCTACGTATTTGAAGCTTGGTGTAAATCCATCTCTTTTGGGAGTTGGAATTACTATAAATGTAAGGGCATATAATGGCAATACTGCTGTTGGAACACAAGTTACTCTCGGATCACTGCTGTCTTTGTTGAACGGAGAATATCTGGAGGAAATAGTTTTTACACCTACGGATGGTAATGGGGATTTTGTAGCCTATGACGGAGTCAGAGTGACCCTTAATGGAGGTGTACTTAGTGCTGGAGCCAACATAGACGTATATTACGCCTATTATCTTCAGAATACTACCAGTTCCATAGCATGTGATACTCCCGTTGAAGTTTTGTACGGTTCTACCGGTGCATTGCTCTCCGGGGTTAACCAGGTAGAAAATCCGCAATATTCCATTGACAGTAATACATCTACCTATACCCATCTGCGTTCCAATGTAGGAGTTCTGGATAAAACCTATATCCGGTCATTATATAATACATTATCCAGGGAAGGAGATTCCATCCGTGTTATATTTCAAAATCCCGGGGGAGGTTTACTTGAAGCATCCCTTTTGGCTACCAGTTTAACCATTACTACATATAATGACGATACCGATAACGGAGCGCTGACATTGGACGAAAGCCTGCTTTCCCTTTCGTTATTACCCGGAAGCAGTGATGTACAGGTATTGACTTACCCGGTTGAAGCAACATTTAACCGTATAGAAGTATCTCTTGGGGAAGGTCTGTTGAACGCATTGAGCAGTCTCCACGTCTACGAAATCCAAAGAATAGCAAAAGGCCCCGGTATTACATCTCCGCAGATGACAGACGATGTGGTCTATTCCTGTTTTGGTGATGAAGTCACCCTGGAAATAGATCAGCCCGTTACCGGTTCCGTTTATACATGGTATACAGCCCCAACCGGGGGAACGCTCGTTTTTACGGGAACTTCCTACACCCCGGATACTACCATTACAGGTTCCAGTTTTTTTTACGCATCCGAAACAAGAGCAGGATGTACAAATGAATCCGGGCGTAGCCCTGTTGAACTTATCGTATTCCCCGCCTATGGAAACCCCGACATTGTCATAGGAAATACGACAAATTGAATAAAATAAATAACAATCTAAAAATCAATAACATGAAATCCATTACAACAACTTTGAAAAAAGGGTTTATAGCCTTGTTTTTAACCTGCTCCGTGCCGGTTCTGGCACAGATCAATGCCCCTGTACCCAACGGACTCCCCATCAATGAAACTTCCAATCTGGACGTAGGGACCCTGACGAACAACACGCCTCCGGTGACAGCCCTGGATGGCGCGGTAATGTTCTACAATCCGGCCACAAACGGCCCTTCAATTACATTGACTGCCAGTCTTGATGACGGGGCCGGAAATACGTTTTCCACCTATGAATGGTATAATATGACCACAGACGGAACCACGGAAACAGAAAATATACTTACCGGTGAAACAACGCAGAATCTTACATTGACAGCACTTGCCCCCGGGTATCACAAATTCAGGGTTTACGGCCTTGTGGATAATGGGGAAGTGATCTGTCAGTCAGATGATTTCGAAGATATCATTCTCTTTGTATTATCGCCACTTACCGTAGATACCACTTTCGATGCCAATGGCAATCCTTTGGCTTACTGTTCTACAGATGTTCCGGAGACACCCATAGAATTGTCCGTAAGTGGTGTTAATGCGGATTATGCTGCAAATACCAATGGTTACCCGAATCCGGCCGGAAGTGATTTTGAAGTTTCCTACGCCTGGTTTGCCGTAAAGGACGGGGATACTGCCAATCCTATAGACCTTGCTACGACCACGGATACCTATGACGTAACCCTTACGGAGGAGGGTACCTACACCTTTTATGTCGAAGTAGAGTACACTATAAAAGACAAGGGAAGCAGAGATTATGTAACCTATACGGGTAACGTACAGAACGGCGGAACAGATCTGGAAATCGTGGTTTCACCGACTCCGGGAGCGCCTACTATTACGATCGACAATATCGTAGACTAATATTTCCCCGGGTATATAACTCCGGAATCATAAAACGGGAACAGGTGACTCCGGTGCGGGTCACCTGTAACCCGGCTATGGTGTAATTCCTTTATTCGATATTATGAAGATCGGGAAACTCATTCTTATTTTCCTATGTTTCTGGCAGGCTATTGGTGCACAGGAAGCTGATGATATTGTGGTAGTCCCCCCGGGGAGTACGGTACACCTCCGTGCCGCTTCCGAAGGGGCTTCGCAATACCAGTGGTTTCGGAATGGAGATGCGCTGAGTGGTGCGGTCGGTGTTATCTATGCTGCCACACTGGAAGGGAAATATACCGTGATTTCCTTTAATAGTGAAGGATGTGAGTCCGATATTTCCAATGAGATAGAGATCCGGTTTTCCGGGACCTCTTCACCTCCTGTGGGCGATGGGATACAGTACTTCTGTCATTTCTTTGACCCGGTTCTGGCCGATATAGAGGTTCAGGGACTTCATATTACCTGGTACGACGCGGAGGAAGGCGGAAATATATTACCGCACACACAATCCCTGGAAGAGGGGCAAACATATTATGCATCCCAGTCTCCGGGAGGGCCCGGTACCGAAAGCCGGGAAAGACTTGCGGTGACCGTGTTTCTCGACCGGTGCCCCGATCTTTCCGTAAGCAAAGATGTGGATACCCGGGAAGCTCCTGCGGATGCCCCGATTGTTTTTTCGGTAAAAATAAATAATCAAACCTCCATTGCCGTAAGAGATATTGTCATAAGTGACCGGATACCATCAGGATTTTCCTATACCTCCCACAATGCTGATAAAGGAAGCTATAATGCAACATCCGGCATATGGGATATACCATTGCTTGCCGGAAACGAAAGTGCGGAACTTCTCGTGCATGCCACGGTGCTTCCGACGGGAGATTATACCAATATCGCTATTCTCGATGCTTCCGATCCTTCGGATACCAATATATCAAACAACCGTGCCGAAGTTACGGTAATTCCTTCCTGTCTCCGTGTGTACAACCTGTTCTCTCCCAATGGGGACGGTATGAACGACACTTTCCGGATCGATTGTATAGAAAACTACCCCGAAAATAAACTCGAAGTGTACAACAGGTATGGCCATGTTGTTTTCAGGCAAAAGGGTTATGACAACACCTGGAAAGGTGCTTCCAACGTAAAAAATACCATAAGCCGCAACGGAATGCTCCCTGTGGGTACCTATTATTATGTACTGGATCCGGGGGACGGAAGTAAACCGGTTTCCGGATGGTTATACATTATGAGATAAACAATATATTTACGCACCAGGTGAGATTTAAAATGCTCCGATGCCTGGCTTAGCTTCAGAAGCCCGGGGGTACTCGTGATAAGCGTATTTCTTTCCACCTTAATACCCGGAAAACGGCCATTAAAGCAATCCCTTTGACACCGGAAGGGGTTCAGTTAGCGGTTAAAGGGATTAAGTTAGCGGCTAACCCAGTTACTTTGACCGCTAAAGGGGATGGTTTAGCGGCATACCCGGTTACTTTGACCGCTAAAGGGAATGGTTTAGCGGCTAACCCAATTACTTTGACCGCTAAAGGGAATGGTTTAGCGGCTAACCCGGTTACTTTGACCGCTAAAGGGAATGGTTTAGCGGCTAACCCGGTTACTTTGACCGCTAAAGGGAATGGTTTAGCGGCTAACCCAATTACTTTGACCGCTAAAGGGGATGGTTTAGCGGCTAACCCAATTACTTTGACCGCTAAAGGGGATGGTTTAGCGGCTAACCCAATTACTTTGGCCGCTAAAGGGAATGGTTTAGTGGTTAACTTAATTACTTTGACCGCTGAAGGGGATGGTTTAGCCGCTAACCCAAACCGGTTCGGTGTAAACGTAATCCCTTAAATGGCAAAAACCGGCTCCGGATTATCCGGCCGGGAATACGATATGCCGGTCCGCCGGCAAAGGCAGGTGTATTTTTACAGGGAGGCTGCCCATCCTGAAATTGCCGGGATATCCGGCCTTAGAAGACAGTTCCTTAATAGCCAAAAAGCAATTTCATTGCCTGCCGGGACCCATGGACTTTAAAAAGTGTCTCTGAATTCATTATGATGGCTGGCACGGGTTTTGTATTTTTGAACCCTTGTTTAAACAGAACAAAAATTATACATGCAGGAAGAAAAGGTCATATTGGTAAATGAAAAGGACGAACCGCAGGGACTGATGCCTAAAATGGAAGCCCATGAAAAAGGATTGTTGCATCGTGCGTTCTCCGTATTTGTAATGAATGAGAAAGGACAGACCATGATACAGCAAAGGGCGAAGACAAAATATCATTCACCCGGACTCTGGACCAATACCTGTTGCAGTCACCAGAGGGAAGGAGAAAGTTCGGTAGAAGCCGGTAAAAGACGGCTGATGGAGGAAATGGGTTTTACCACCGGCCTGGAGGAGATTTTTTCTTTTATATACAAAGCACCTTTTGACAACGGCTTGACCGAACATGAGTTTGACCATGTGTTGATAGGGAAATACAGTGAAGAACCCGATCTTAATCCCGATGAAGTGGCCGACTGGAAGTGGGTGTACCCGGAGGAAGTAAAAAAAGATATGGAGCTTCACCCGGAATCGTATACCGCCTGGTTTAAGATTATTTTTGATAAATTTTACGATCACTTAATGCAAAACGCATCGCTATGAGGGTTAAGGTAAGCAGAAAAGCCCATTTTAATGCAGCACACAAATTGCACAATCAGAAATGGAGTAAAGAAAAAAACGAGGAAGTCTACGGCAAATGCAGTAGTCCGAACTATCACGGCCATAATTATGAACTCATAGTAAGCGTTACCGGAGAGGTAGACCCCGAAACCGGGTTTGTTATGGACATAAAGGACCTGAAAGACCTGATAGCTGCAGAAATAGAAGATGTCTTTGATCATAAGAACCTCAATCTCGATATTCCCGAATTTAAAGAACTTAATCCCACTGCCGAACACATTGCGGTGGTGATCTGGAATAAACTTCGCAAATTCATAAAGACCGATCTGGACCTGGAAGTTGTCCTGTACGAAACTCCGCGTAATTTCGTTACCTATACCGGGGCCTGAAAGCTTAAGGGAAAAAGGTATTGGCCTTCCGAATGACATAAAATCAGAAACAAAACACAAACTATACATTAAAGATGAAATCCTATCCTATAAAATTCACCCCCATTCTTAAAGAGCGCCTTTGGGGAGGTACTAAGTTACACGATGTGCTTGGAAAAGAGATAAGGAGCGATATTACCGGGGAAAGCTGGGAACTGTCGGCAGTGCCGGGAGATGTTTCCACAGTGGCTAACGGACCGTATAAGGGTAAAAGCCTTCAGGAACTTATAGATACGCATAGTGCGGCATTGCTGGGAGAAAGTGTAGTCAAACGCTTCGGTTCGGAATTCCCTATTCTTATCAAGTTTATCGATGCCAAGCAGGACCTGTCTATTCAGTTGCATCCCAATGATGAGCTGGCAAGAAAAAGACATAACTCTTTCGGAAAAACCGAGATGTGGTATATAATGCAGGCAGATGAAGGTGCCGACCTTATCGTAGGGTTTAATAAAAATGTGACCAAAGAAGAATATGCGGCCAATCTTGAAAAAAATACCCTTACGGATATTCTGAACTATGAAAAAGTAAAAGAAGGCGACACCTTCTTTATAAATACCGGTAAAGTACATGCCATAGGGGCAGGAGTGTTGTTGGCGGAAATACAACAAACTTCCGATGTCACCTATCGCATCTATGACTTTAACCGTAAAGATAAGGAAGGAAATACCCGTGAACTGCATACCGAACTGGCCCTGGACGCCATAGATTATGAAAAGAAAAACGATTTTAAGGTAGCATATACCAAAGAAAAAAACGTATCCAACTCCATGGTGGAATGCCCTTACTTTACTACGAATTATATGGATGTGGAAGGCCACCTCGAACACGATATAGCAGGCAGGGACTCTTTTAGTATCTATATGTGTGTGGAAGGAGAGGCCGGGATAGCCATCGGAGAAGTGACCGAAAAGATACAGAAGGGAGAAACCGTATTGATCCCGGCAATCACCGATATGGTTAACCTTATTTCTGATAAAGCCAAACTATTAGAAGTATACATCGGGTAAATTGCCGTAAAAAATCTAAATTTGTAAAAAATTAATATATCATGGCAAGTGTTAAGAATCTGAAGAAAGAGATCAATTCTGTTTTGGGAGATATTATAGAGGCAGTATACGTATGGGAAGCTGCGACAGATAATAATAATTCCAAAGAAGGAAATGCAATTATTGATGAAGCTATCGACGCTTTTGACGATTTGATCGAAAAAGTGAATGATAAAAGTGTTGAGGACAGAAAGGCTCATTTAAAGTCAGTTAACAACGAATTGGAGGCTAAGGCTAATGGCCTGATCGAAAAAGTGAACAAGTTGTCATAATTTTTTTTAAAAAAAGATTGGCAGAAAATAAAATCCATTTTATATTTGCCACCGCTTTTAAGGCATACTTGAGGCCGGCATAGCTCAGTTGGCCAGAGCACGTGATTTGTAATCTCGGGGTCGTGGGTTCGAATCCCTCTGCCGGCTCAAAGAAAGACTTCTCAGAAATGGGGAGTCTTTTTGTTTTGTATATAAAGGTTTAGTACATGACAAAAATTTAATTTCGATAACCTTTCGATTTGTTACCCCAGCCCTAAAGGGAGCATCCCGATAAATATCGGGACGAGGGAAATCAGGCTCCCTTTAGGGCTGGGGGTAAACTGATTTTCCGAGAAAACCCGGTGAAAACAATTTTTGTTATGTACTAAAATATAAAAGGTGTTTAATTGAAAGGTTACAAAGAGGGATGAGAAGTTTACCGGATCATTTCCATTTGTTTTGGACTACGCAAAAATTCTGGATAATCTAAATAGGAAACAAAGAGGGGTGAGAAAACGGATCAACTTTTGAGTTTACCCGCGTACAGGCACGTCATTTTCATCTTTTCCCGTATTTTTGCCACACAAGAATAATATCTTATGTACAAATATCTCATCCGTCCCGTTCTTTTTCAGTTCGATCCCGAAAAAGTACATCATTTCACTTTCTCCTTTATAAAAGCGGTAAATAACATACCCGGTGTCGGGGCTTTGCTTAAAAATATTTATACAGTTAACGATCCACGCCTGGAGCGGGAGGTATTCGGTTTGAAATTCAAAAATCCTGTTGGTCTGGCTGCTGGATTTGATAAAGATGCCAGGCTGTTCAATGAACTTTCGGGTTTTGGTTTTGGATTTATTGAAATCGGCACTCTCACCCCGAAACCCCAGCCCGGGAACCCGCCTAAACGCCTGTTCCGCCTGCGTGCCGATACGGCTATTGTAAACAGGATGGGATTTAATAACGGGGGAGTGGAAGAGGCCGTAAAACGTCTTAAAAAAAATAAAGGTGTCCTGGTAGGGGGGAATATAGGTAAGAATAAGGCAACACCTAACGAAGATGCAGCAGAGGATTACCGCATCTGTTTTGAAGCCCTATTTGATTATGTCGACTATTTTGTGGTCAATGTCAGTTCACCAAACACTCCCAACCTGCGGGCCTTACAGGATAAAGAACCTCTGAAAAAACTCCTGAGCAGCTTACAGGATCACAAACTACAGGCTACCGGGCAAAAGCCTGTATTATTGAAAATTGCTCCCGATCTTACCGAGGGGCAACTGAGAGATATTGTCCATATCGTAGAAGAAACCGGTATTGCCGGAGTAATAGCTACCAATACTACCATATCCAGGGAAGGTTTGAAATCTCCGGCAAAAGAAGAATCGGGCGGATTGAGTGGAATGCCGTTGAAAGACCGGTCGACCGAAGTCATACGTTTTCTACATAAGGAAAGTAAGGGGAGTTTTCCCATAATAGGTGTCGGCGGAATACATTCCCCGGAAGATGCACTGGAAAAACTGGAAGCGGGGGCAAGTCTCGTTCAGGTATACACCGGGTTCATATACGAAGGCCCCGGATTGGTAAAACGGATAAACAAAGGGCTGCTTTGTAAATCATAAAACAGTTCCTGCCCCTGGAACCGGATTGTTACATACGGGGAGCCGTGGTAAACTAACCCAAATTGTTTACATTTGAATAAAATAAGATTTAGTATATGACAAAAATTTAATTTCGATAACTCCTCTCCCGAAAGTCCCGATAATTATCGGGAGGGGGTAAGCTGATTTTCCGAGAAACCCGGTGAAAACAATTATTGTCACGTACTAAAAAAATAAAACCTATGCAAAAACATGTAATTTTTGATATGGACGGTGTACTGGTAGATAGTGAGCCTGTTCATATGCAAATACTGGGAGAAGTGTTGGCCGGGATCGGGGTGGAAGTGACCAGGGAATACCATTTTACCCTTGTCGGTATGGGAGCATTGATGATCTGGGAAAAACTTAAAAAGGATTTCGGTCTTAACGGTGATCCCAGGGATCTTCTGGAGGCGCATAAAGCATTTTTTTTTCAGGTTATAAACGACAGGGACATTCCGTTGACCAATGGAATATCCGAATTGCTCGATCGTTTGAAATCGGAAGGCTATAACCTTTCCCTGGGGTCATCATCTCCGGTTAAACTTATAGATATCTTTATGGAAAAAGTAAACCTGAGGAGTTATTTTGACCATGTTGTAAGCAGCGAACATGTCGCCAACGGAAAACCTTTTCCGGATATATTTCTTAAGGTATCCGAGTTATACGATATTTCGCCGGATAAGTTTGTAGTGATCGAGGATAGCAAAAACGGAGTTCGTGCAGCCCGGTCTGCAGGGATGCAATGTATAGGTTACAGAAACATGAATTCAGGAAACCAGGATCTCTCTGCTGCCGACCTCCTGATTGACGATTTCGGGGAACTTACCACAGAAAAAATGAATGCGTTTTATCTGGTGAATGAATAAAATAAAGCTCATAGAATGTCCGCGGGATGCCATGCAGGGCATCAGGACGTTTATACCCACAGATAAAAAAGTGGCGTATATACAGTCCCTGCTGCGTGTGGGTTTCGATACCATAGATTTCGGGAGTTTTGTTTCCCCCAAGGCCATTCCGCAAATGGCGGATACGGCGGAAGTCCTCGGTGCGCTGGACCTTTCGGGGACAAAGAGCAAATTATTGGCCATAGTAGCCAACGTTCGTGGAGCAGAAGATGCTGTGCTCCATCCGGAAATTCACTACCTGGGCTATCCTTTTTCCATCTCCGAAAACTTCCAGATGCGTAATACGCATAAGACCATTGCGGAGTCTACGGTTATTTTACAGGAAATACTGGATATCGCCCATAGATCCGGAAAGGAAGTAGTGGCTTATTTGTCCATGGGATTCGGAAACCCCTACGGAGACCCCTGGAATGTGGAGATTGTGGCCGAATGGACGGAAAAACTTTCCGCAATGGGGGTGAAAACATTATCCCTTTCCGACACTGTTGGCAGTTCTACCCCTGAAGTGATTCGTTATCTGTATACCAACCTTATCCCGGCCTATCCCGATATAGAATTCGGAGCACATTTACATACGACTCCCACTTCCTGGCACGAAAAAGTAGACGCGGCATACAGGTCCGGATGCACCAGGTTTGACGGAGCTATACAGGGATTCGGGGGTTGCCCTATGGCCAAGGATGAGCTGACCGGAAATATGCCTACGGAAAAAATGTTTTCTTATTTTACTGCCGAAAAAGCAGATACCGGACTTTCCCCGATGAGTTTTGAAAGTGCTTATAACGAATCAATAAAAGTTTTCGGGACCTATTTATAATTCCTGTTTAATTCCCGCACTTTTAGCACTGTCCGGAAAAAGGGAAAATTAACAGGTCTCTTTTTTCGTTTTTATTGTTACATAATCATGTTTTTTCAGACCCATACATTACTTTGTATCAGTACGTTGTTATAATCCAAATGAAATGTTGAAATGAAAAAAGCCAGCCAAAGCCTCAGGAAGACCTGGAAAACGATTATAGAAATAATAACTCCTTCGAATAAAATATTACGTTTTTGCGGAAAGGCTGTTTTAGCCTTTCTGATCGTATTTTTTGCCGTGTCGTTATTCGTAGATTTTAACGGAAGTATGAATCCGTTTTACCTGCTGCTTTACTTGTTGGTTTATATAGGCGCAGGCGCAGGGATTGCCTGGGTAGTTAGTCTGTTACTGGGAGTATTCGGGCGTGCACCTTGGTTATTTCGCTTTGCGGTAATATTTGGCGTGCTGAGTATCTTTTATTACTTCTATGTCCCTAAAGTATACGGGAGAATACTGTTGATGTTGCTGATCCTTTTCCCCGTTTTGATTGCGGCCGGTCTGTACCGGTGGCGGAGAAAAGAACTTTTCCCCCTGTCCGGGGCTTCCCGGCATATCACTTTTGTTTTGTTTGTTATCGGGGTGGCAGGATTGTCAGTAGGAGGATGGTTTTATTTTTCGCCCGGAAATACACCGGAAGATATGAAGAATGCAAAAAAATCCGTAGACCATCTTCCGGAACTTATCCAGGCTTCCGATCCTTCTGAAAACGGAAAGTATGGGGTGGTACACTTTACCTATGGAAGTGGAAATGATAAACAGCGACCGGAATACCGGGACAGTGTGCGTTTGACTACAGGACCTGTCGATGCTTCGAAACTCCTCCCTTCCTGGAAAGGTTTCAGCGGTAAACTGCGAACATGGTTTTTTGGTTTTGATGCTTCCGAACTCCCATTGAACGCTCATGTATGGTATCCGGAGAAGCAGGATGGCCCCGCCCCGCTGGTGATTATTGTACATGGTAATCATCTTGCCCAGGATTATTCTGAAGGAGGGTATGCCTATCTAGGGGAATTGCTGGCCAGCAGGGGGTACATCGTGGCATCGGTAGACGAAAACTTTCTGAACTCCGGTCTTACTGATTTCCGGAACTTTGGCGGAGGACTTAATAAAGAGAACGGCGTAAGGGGATGGCTCCTGTTGAAGCACTTGCAGCAATGGAAAAAATGGAATGAGGACCCCTCGGGGATGTTCCATAATCGCGTAGATATGGATAGGATAGCTTTAATAGGGCATTCCAGGGGAGGAGAAGCCGTAGGCCATGCTGCACTTTTTAACCGTTTACCCTCTTTTCCTGATGATGCAACCGTCAACTTCGATTTTAATTTCAATATCCGGGCGGTTATTGCCATAGCGCCGGTGGATGGGCAATACGAGCCCTCTTCCGAACTTGCGGTGCCCCAAGATGTTAATTATTTTGTATTGCAGGGAACACACGATATGGATATGCGGTCTTACGGAGGTTTGGCCATGTATAAGCGAATAAAATTTTCTCCGGAATTCGAAGGATTTAAAGCCGGCTTGTATATTCACAGGGCCAATCACGGGCAGTTCAACAGTTCCTGGGGAAGAAAAGATGGTTCCAGCCCTTACATCAATAGCTTCAACCTGGAACAATTGATACCGGAGGAACAACAGCAGCAGGTGGCCAAAACATATATAAGCGCTTTCCTGGAAGTTACATTAAAGGATAATCCGGCATACAGGCCCGTATTTATGGATTACCGCTTTGCCAGGAAGTGGCTGCCCGACCTGATATATTTTAACCAGTACGAAAGCAGCGACTTTTACCGTATTGCCGATTATGACGAAGATATGAATGTGCATAGCGCTACACTTAAAGGAGGGTGGATAAGTTCGGAAAACCTGAGTGTTTGGAATGAAAAAAGGCATAATCTCATGTGGAACGATCATATTACCAAGGCGGTCCATATAGGTTGGGACAGCCGAAAGGATAAAGATAAAATAGGCTCCTATACCCTGAACTTGCCCGATAGTATTTCTGTCCCGGAGAATAATCCCCTTTTCACGTTCTCACTTGCACAAAGTGACGAAGACCCTTCGCATAAAGAGAAAGAAGACGATAAGGATAAAGAAGATGATGAAGAAAAAGATGAAGACACATCCGAAGAAGAACCGTTGGATTTTACTATAGAATTGACGGATACTCAGGGAAGAAAAATAAGTTTTCCATTGAGTACCTGTAGTTTTGTACAGCCGCAGATCCAAAAGAAGATCACCAAATTTGCCTTTCTGAATTCAATGAAGGATACCGAAGCTATTCCTGATTTCTTTTATTTTGATATGAATGCTTTGCAAGCTGCCGATACCGTTTTCCGGATGAGGGCATTAAAGCAGATCAGGTTTGTTTTTGACAAAAGCAGGTCCGGGGTCATTATTCTGGATGATGTAGGGATCATGCAAAAAAAGGGGAGAGTCAATAAGGGCCAGCTGTAGGCGGAAAATGTCATTCTTCTCTGTTTTTTTGACGGAATCTCTTTTATCGAAGCGATACCTTTAGCTTTTTAGTTTTCAAAATCACATATTTCATGTTTAAAGTAAAAAATGACTTTTAATCCCTAAATTTGACGTATATTTGCGTGCAACTAATTTATAAGTTGCGCCATGAAAGCTCATAGTTCAAAAATTGTAGGAGAGGGGTTGACGTATGATGATGTCCTTCTTGTTCCGGCTTACTCGGAAGTACTGCCCAGAGAGGTCAATATCCAGACCAAATTCACTAAAAACATAACGATCAATGTACCTATAGTTTCCGCTGCGATGGATACTGTTACCGAATCGGCGATGGCCATTGCCATAGCGAGGGAGGGTGGTATAGGTGTGCTGCACAAGAACATGACCGCCGAACAACAGGCCCTCGAAGTACGCAAGGTAAAGCGGGCGGAAAGCGGAATGATCATAGACCCGGTTACCCTGCCGCTAACGGCAATAGTAGCCGATGCGAAGAAAAATATGGCCGAACACAGTATCGGAGGAATACCTATTGTCGATGACGAAGGTTATCTCAAAGGGATTGTGACCAACAGGGACCTGCGGTTCGAGAAAAACAACAACAGGCCTATAGTGGAAGTCATGACCTCCGGCAACCTGGTAACTGTGGGAGAAGGTACTTCTTTGGCAGATGCCGAAGGTATATTGCAGGAAAATAAGATTGAGAAATTGCCCGTAGTGAATCCGGAGAACAAGCTTGTGGGGCTTATTACCTTCCGTGACATCACAAAACTTACCCAAAAGCCCATAGCCAATAAAGATAAATACGGAAGGCTTCGCGTAGCTGCTGCAATAGGAGTTACCGGAGATGCCGTAGAACGCGCCGAAGTATTGGTAAACGCCGGGGTCGATGCCATAATAATAGATACGGCCCACGGTCATACCAGGGGAGTGGTAAGTGTATTGAAAGAAGTTAAAAGAACATTTCCCGAGCTCGATGTGGTGGTAGGAAATATTGCTACCGCAGAAGCGGCCAGGTATTTGGTAGAGAATGGAGCGGATGCCGTAAAGGTAGGTATAGGTCCCGGATCTATCTGTACTACCCGTGTGGTGGCCGGAGTAGGGTTCCCGCAATTTTCGGCAGTGCTGGAAGTGGCCGCGGGCATCAAAGGTTCCGGTGTTCCCGTGATAGCGGACGGGGGTGTACGGTATACCGGGGATATTCCTAAAGCTATTGCTGCGGGAGCAGACTCCGTTATGCTGGGATCACTGCTCGCCGGGACCAAAGAATCCCCGGGAGAAACCATCATTTACGAAGGTAGAAAATTCAAAAGTTACCGTGGAATGGGGTCTGTTGAAGCCATGAGGCAGGGGAGTAAGGACCGCTATTTTCAGGATGTGGAAGATGATATTAAAAAACTCGTGCCGGAAGGTATCGTTGGTCGCGTGCCCTATAAAGGAGAATTGGTGGAGAGTATGCACCAGTTTATAGGCGGTCTACGTGCAGGTATGGGATATTGCGGGGCCAAAGATATAGAGGCACTTAAAGAAAACGGGCAGTTTGTTAAAATTACTGCATCCGGTATTAACGAAAGCCACCCGCACGATGTGGCTATAACCAAAGAAGCCCCTAATTACAGTAGAAGGTAATGATAGTTGCAGGTTCCAGGTTGCAGGTTTGATTGTGGTTTAGGAAACTTGGAACCTGCAACCCGTAACCACAAACTACATAAATGTTTGTTAAACGTCAGGACTCCGACTTGCAATATTTTATCGAATTACTATTTTTGTTAGCCCTCGAATAATACCCGGAAAAACCGATTGATGTCCGTTGCCCTGTGGTGAAGGACCCGGAAGACTAAAAAGAGGTTTGATGTTAAGAAAAAGTATAGTAGGCTTAATGATAGTTCTCAATCTCGGAGCCTGTTCGTATTTCCGTAGCGATGAAACGGTGGACGCAGTAGCCAGGGTGGGAGATAGCTACCTGTATAAAAAGGACCTTTCGGGAATTTACGGGAAAAATATGTCCCGGGAAGACAGTCTGGTGGTCAGGAATAATTTTGTGAATAGCTGGGCAATGAGACAGCTTTTTATGGAAAAAGCAAAGATGAATCTGCCTGAAGAACAGTTGCGGGAGTTTGAAAAACTCATCGAAGAATATAAGACGGACCTGTATACCACGACATATAAAGAAGCACTGGTGAACAGCGCTATGGATACTGCGGTAACAAATGCGGAAATAGAGTCTTTTTACAATAATACCGAGGATAATTTTAAACTGAATGAAGAATTGTGGCGTTTCCGTTATATAGAAGTCAGTCCCGATTTTGAAAAGCTGGATGAGGTTCGGGAAAAGTTCAGGAAGTTTGAAGAAATCGATAAGGCCGAACTCGACGAAATGGCCATACAGTTTAAATCCTACTCCCTGGAAGATTCCATCTGGGTGAAAACCTCCCAGATTTTTCAAAAGATACCTCTTCTGAGTAACGAGGGAAATGAAAAAAGCATAAAAAAATCGAATTTTATTGAATTAACAGACTCATTAGGGGTATATTTGGTCTATATTAACGATATTTTGCACCGTAACGATAATGCCCCGATGTCGTATATCAAACCTACTATTAAACAGATATTGCTGAATCGTAAGAAACTGGAATTCCTGAGGAAACTGGAAAAAGAAATAATGGATGAAGCAGTCAGAAAAAAGAAATTTCAAACCTATGAAGCGGATAAGTAAGATTGTTGCAGGAATAGCTATTTGTATGCTGCAACCGGGATGGGCACAGGAGAATGCTAATGAAACGACGGAAAGTACCGGAACTGTGGAGACATTAAGTACAGAGATGCCACAGGACAGTACAGCGGTGAACCAGGTAAGTGAAGCGGCACCGAAAGATATTTCCGAAAGTAAATCGACGCCCGGAGAAAGGGTAAAAGTAGACGGGGTAGTATCCGTAGTGGGAGATTACATCATTCTGGAATCGGATATAGATAAGAGTTATATAGACCTGCAAAATCAGGGAGTGTCTATAAAAGAGATCGGCCGTTGCCAGTTGCTTGGTAAACTCATGGAAGATAAGTTGTATGCACACCAGGCCATACAGGATAGCCTGGAAGTGTCGGACAAGCAGATTATGGCCCAGACGGAACAACAGCTCAATTACCTGGTGAGCCAGGTAGGTACGATAGAGAACCTGCTGGCATACTATAAAAAATCGGATGAAGAGAGTTTTAGGGAAGAGCTTTTCCAGATCAATAAAATAAGGGTACTGGCCGAAAATATGCAGAGTAAGGTGGTAGATGAAATAGAGATCACCCCTGAAGAAGTAAGGCAGTGGTACAACAATATCCCGGAAGAAGAACGTCCGGTTTTCGGTGCTGAACTGGAAATAGCACAAATAGTAAAAGAACCTGAAGTTCCCGAAGAAGAAAAACAAAAAGTGGTAAACAGGCTGCGGGAGATGAAGCGGGATATAGAAGAGAACGGGGCGAGCTTTGCCACCAAGGCGATCCTGTATTCCAAAGATCCGGGGTCCAGTACCAAGGGAGGTTTTTATCACATAACCAAGCACACGGGTTTTGCTAAAGAATTTGTGGATGTTGCATATAGTCTTCGTGAAGGAGAGATTTCGGACCCGTTTGAAACGAATTTCGGATGGCACATCATAAAAATCGATAAGATAAGAGGACAGGAGCTCGATCTGAGACATATTCTGCTTATGCCCGAGATACCACAGGATGCGCTGGACAAAACTAAAAAAGAGATGGAGGATGTGCGGGAAAAGATTATTAACGGTGAGGTGGCTTTTCCGGATGCGGCAAGAGAGTATTCCGATGAAAAGGAAACTAAGTTCGAAGGCGGACAGTTGCGTAATCCGAGCAATATGGATACCCGTTTTGAGCTGACCAAACTGGACCCGACTCTCTACAACCAGGTACGTGACCTGAAAACCGGTGAAGTATCACGGGTTTATAAAGAAGAGGACCCTAAAAGTCCCGGGCGTATAACCTTTAAAATACTCAAGGTAACCAATAAGTATGAAGATCATAAAGCGGACTACTCAAAAGATTACATGAAGATCAAGGAACTGGCGCTGAAAGAAAAACAAATTAAGGCCATACGGGAGTGGATGGAGAAAACCATTGAGGATACTTATATTATGGTGAACTCCGATTATAAAGATTGCGACTTCTCTAACAAATGGGTTAAAAATTAAATCAATACCCGGCATATCAATCTGGTATGCCGGGTTTTTTATATCAAAATTTTCAGAAAATAAAATACCTCAAATCAAAAACTTTATGTCTGACGTTTCCGCGCTGAAAACCCTGGTAGAAAAACACCTTGAACTTAAAAGAGAAATAGGCAAAGTAATTATAGGGCAGGAAGCGGTTATAGAAGAAATACTGCTGGCCATATATTCGGGAGGACATGCCTTGCTCATAGGTGTACCCGGACTGGCAAAAACACTGATGATCCGCACTATTGCGGATGCGCTTGGACTGGATTTTAAACGTATCCAGTTTACCCCGGACCTGATGCCCAGTGACATCCTGGGTAGTGAAATACTCGATGCGAACAGGGAATTCAAGTTTATCAAAGGACCTGTATTTGCCAATATTATCCTTGCGGACGAGATAAACCGTACACCTCCGAAAACCCAGGCCGCTTTGCTGGAGGCCATGCAGGAAAGAGCAGTTACCGTAGCGGGGTCTAATTATAAAATGAATCTTCCGTACTTTGTACTGGCTACACAAAATCCTATAGAACAGGAAGGAACCTATCCCTTACCGGAAGCGCAGCTGGACAGGTTTATGTTTGCGATAGAACTGGGATACCCAACTTTTGAAGAAGAAGTAAATGTTGTGAAGTCCACAACAATAGATAAAGAAGTGAAAGTTACCCATATGTTTACCGCAAAAGAAATTGTGGATATCCAGCACCTGGTACGCAGGATACCTGTTGCGGACAATGTTGTGGAATATGCGGTGCGTTTGGTGACTAAAACCAGGCCCAATAGTGAACAGTCGGCTAAAATTGTGGATGAGTATGTAGACTGGGGAGCCGGGCCGAGAGCTTCGCAAAACCTTGTCCTGGCAGCTAAAGCGCATGCTGCGGTACACGGAAAGTTTTCTCCTGATATAGAAAACGTTCAGGCCGTGGCCAATGGAATTCTCCGGCACAGGATCATAAAAAACTACAAGGCTGAAGCCGAAAATATTTCTGTTGAAGATATTATCAAAGCATTGCTTTAATCCTGTTTTTTGCGTATTTGTCTATGAGGAAAACAGGTTGGGAAAAAATATACCTGCCATACATTTGATGACAGGTATTTGAAATGGTTATTATCGTTTGGTTTTTTATACTATGAATTAGGTGTTGAGGTGTTTTCCTTTTCCTGGAAGAAACGGTATACCATTCCGGCGAGCACAGCGCCTGCAACAGGAGCAGCAATAAACAACCAAAGTTGCTGCAATGCCCAGTCTCCTACAAAAACAGCCTGGCTTATACTGCGTGCCGGATTTACCGAAGTATTGGTCACCGGAATGCTGATAAGATGTATAAGGGTAAGTGCCAGCCCGATGGCTATACCGGCAAAACCCGAGGGCGCTCTTTTATCTGTTACCCCGAGAATAATGATAAGAAACATAAAAGTCATTACCACTTCCGTAAGAAGGGCTGCGTTCAGGCTGTAGCCACCGGGAGAATGTTCTCCGTACCCGTTTGCCGCAAAATTTCCTATTTCACTGCCATTGCCGGTAGCTATGACATACAGCACTGCTGCGGCCCCTAATCCGCCAAGTATCTGGGCGATAATATAGGGAAAGAGATCGCGTACGCTAAAACGCCCGCCTATCCACAAACCGATGGACACGGCAGGGTTAAGATGTGCTCCCGAGATGTGTCCGAGACCATAAGCAATGGTCAGTACCGTAAGGCCGAAGGCCAGGGCCACGCCAAGTAAGCCGATTCCCAGTTCCGGGAAAGCTGCTGCGAGTACCGCACTTCCGCAACCTCCCAGTACCAACCAGAAGGTGCCGATAAATTCTGCTAAAAATTTTTTCATAAAGTGATTAATTTTTCGGGCTAAAAAGCCTTGTTATACATAAGGGCATTTGTTTTTATTGCCCGGCAACAACACGGTGTGATGCGATTTTGACACAGTGGCTTATTGCCGTGGTATACATGAAAAAAGATTTATCTCCTTTTGGAGACAAGGCAAACAAGGGGTAGTGCTAAAAAATTAGTTATATCAAATTTAACTAAACTACTTAAATATTGTTAATGTTGTGGGAAATTTTTTCAATGCATGGATAAAATGTGTTGAAAAGGGGATGAATTCCCTGGTATAAATACCTTTTTTGCATGAATGCCTTACTTTTGTACAGGACAAACAATGAATGCAATATGGAAATGCAGCATAACCGGGAATTCCTGGTAAAACTGGCCCGGGCTAAAATGCCGTTCGGAAAATATAAAGATACCTACATTACCGATCTCCCGGAACCTTATCTGGTTTGGTTCAAACAAAAAGGATTTCCCGGCGGAACCCTGGGAAAACAGCTCGAGGCCATGTTGGAGATAAAAATAAACGGATTGGAAAATCTTGTCAGGACCATACGGCAACAGGGTTTTTAAAATACGATCAAAGGCCGGGTTGTACAACCCGGCCTTTGATTTATTATGGCGCTTATATTGCAATGGTTTTCCGAAAACGATCTGTCTTTACGAAAGCGGATAAGTGAAGTCCGCCGTAGTTTGGAATACCGTAATTTTAAAATTGGTAGCCATCTTGCATTTGATATTGCTCCATGATACCATCTACACCGTATGTTGCAATAATTATTATGGTGTAAATAAAATAAATTACGTTGAGAACAATACCTACAATGGCAATAATCCTTCCTGTTTTTATACTGTTGTAGTTGTCGTAAAGTTCGGGCTCGGTTTTGTATATTTTAATGGATTTGTTAGCCAGTACAAGGGCGATGATCGCAAGGATGACACCTATCCCGCCCACACAGCAACAGAGCAAAGATCCTATGCTTAAAATGAGGATGAGCGTGGCGTTTGGTAGTTTTTGTTGTTCCATATTTTTAAAGTTAAGTTATACGAATTTCAGTATGAAATTGCACATTATAAACAGCACACTTATAATGGCAAGGGTTGTGGTGATTACGGAGAAGTTCTTTTTCTTCGACAGGGTACCGGCCAAAAGGAAGGCAGCTAATAATAACAACGGGTAAATGGCCGGGTACATTTTAAAAGCCCCTGCAAAATCACCATCGAAAAGTAGAGCTACGGAACGCTGCAGGCCACATCCGGGACAGTCAAAACCAAGGATTCGCCTGCTTATACAAGGCAACATATATTTTTCCGAGTCCAAAATCGATGAAGTATTTGTCTATCAGAATCTAAATTAATATTATTTTTGAGAAAAAGTAAGGATGAGCGGTAAAAATCGACCCGTATTGTATGTAATCTGTATTATTCTCGGAGGCTTACTGGTCTTTATGGGGCAGGATGCGGAAGAGAACAAGGAAATACCCTATGTAATGATACTGGGTTTCGTATTGCTCATGTATGGGCTTTACAAGGCTACCACGAGATGGGTGAAGGACAACCCCAGGGAGGATGAAGAACCGGAGGATAAAGAGAAGGACGAACGGGAAAATAATGCCCGGAACCATTAAGGATTACAGTAAATACAAATGAAGGGTATAAAGACAGGAGACAGGGTAGAGACCATAGACGATTCATTAAAGGGAAAAGTAGTGGCTGTCCGCGACCGGGAGCTGTATATTGTCACGGACGACGGATTTGAGTTGCAGTTATCCCCGGAAGAAGTCATTAAAATAAACGACGCTTCCTTGTTGCATGAAATCCCTGCAGATGCGGATAAATACCTGGCGGAAAAGGAGTCTTACAAGCGAAGATCGAAAATAACGGTCAAGCCCAAAGAACGTGATGCTCCTAAAATGGAAGTTGATCTCCACATTCATAAACTGGTGCCTTCCAGCAGGGGAATGACCAATCATGATATGCTCACACTACAACTCGACACCGCCAGGCGACAACTTGAATTTGCCATGCGAAAGCGTATTCAGAAAGTGGTGTTTATTCACGGTGTGGGAGAAGGCGTGCTGAAAATGGAACTCGAATACCTATTTGGCAGATATGACAATATCAAATTTTACGAAGCCGATTATCAAAAATATGGTTTGGGAGCCACAGAAGTATATATCTTTCAGAACGCATAATCCGGACAAGTATAAGAACCAAAAGGGTGAAACTTATTCTCAAGTAGGATCATAGGCATCTTTCAGTCTTTGCAGTTCTATTTTTTTCATCTGCAGGATAGCCTGCATTAGTCTCCCCGATTGCTTTTCATCCGCTTTTTCAAACATGTCCGAAACAGCTTCCGGAACGATCTGCCAGGAAAGTCCGAATTTGTCTTTAAGCCATCCGCAAGCCTGTGCGTTCTCATCTCCGCCTTCCGTGAGACAAGTCCAGTAATAATCCGTTTCTTCCTGGTCTTTGCAGTTTACAATAAAAGAGATAGCCTCGTTGAAGGAGAAATCGTGTTCACCCGGTCCGTCCATGATCATGAATTTTTCCCCAAGTAAATGAAATTGGGCATGTTTTACGGCACCTTCAGGATCTTCTTCCCCGGGACCGTATTTAAGTATACCATCGATTTCCGAAGGAGTGAATATTCCGGTGTAGTGGTATATGGCTGTTTCCGCCTGTCCCATATTTTTATTGACAAACAGAAAGCAGGGAGTGATCTTTTGACCTACGTCCGATATATTCCCCAGACTGATCTGCCAGGTGAGCCCATAGCGGTCCTGGGTAAAACCGTACTTTTGGCTCCACGGGTAAGTGTCCAGGGGCATGAGAATATTGCCGTGTTCTGATAATTTTGACCATAATTCATCTACTTCTGCTTCCATTTCGCAGGTTACGAAGAAAGATACCGACGGATTGCATTTAAACCGGGGACCTCCGTTCAAAGCCACGAATTTGTAGTTCTCAATTTCAAATTCCAGGGTCATTACCGACCCTGCCGGTTTTCCGTGAAACTCAAACCCTTCTTTACCGTATCTGGTGATTTTTCCTTTTCCGGAGTTTTTAAATAATGTAGTGTAAAAACCCGCGGCTTCTTCTGCCTCACTGTCGAACCAGAGATTCGGAATGATTTTCTGTGTTTTTGTGTTTTTCATAACGTGGTGTTTTTGATTATTCATTGTTTGATAAAGATAATATGTAATAGGTTTGTTTGAAGGGGGCATACATGACGTTTTGGAGGGGAGAATGTGACAAATGTGTTTCGGAATAGCGGTTAATTCCTTTTTTGAATGGCCTGCCCCCAGATGTTTTTTCTTTTATATATCCGGTCAGATAGGGTATGGAGATATTTTTTCCGGCCCTGAAAGCTTGTGGGCAGACCTTGGGATAATGGGCGGATAGCGTTGAGTTTATGCCCGGGGACTCGCAAAAATATGTTTATCTTTGTGACTTATCCAAAAAAACAGATTAGCATGCAAAACGGTATTTATGCAAAATTTAATACCTCCAAGGGAGAGATTCTGGTGAAATTAACCCACGACAAGACTCCCGGGACGGTAGGTAACTTTGTAGGTCTGGCGGAAGGAACGCTCGAAAACCAGGCAAGACCTCAAGGGCAACCATATTATGACGGACTTACATTTCACCGGGTAATTCCCGATTTTGTTATACAGGGAGGATGTCCCCAGGGAACCGGTTCCGGTGGTCCGGGATATCAGTTTGACGATGAATTCCATCCTGATTTAAAACATCACGGCCCCGGAGTACTTTCTATGGCAAATGCAGGTGCGGGCACCAATGGCAGCCAGTTTTTTATAACACATGTGGAAACCGCATGGCTGGATGGTAAACACACGGTGTTTGGATTTGTGGAAAGCGGACAGGATATAGTAGATGCTATCCGCCAGGGAGACCTTATAGATAGCCTGGAAATAATAAGGGTAGGAGAGGAAGCAGAAAACTGGGATGCCGTAGGAGAGTTCCGTAAATTTGAATCTGCCAAAGAGCAACGCCTGGAAGATGAAAAGAAAAAAGCGGAAGAAACCCTGAAAAAGTTAACAGAAGGTTTTGACCGGACAGAAAGCGGCCTGTGGTACAAAATACTGGCAAAGGGGAATGGAGATAAAGCCGTAAAAGGGAAAACGGTTTCCGTACATTACGAAGGAATGCTTACGGATGGCAGTGTTTTTGATTCTTCTTACAAAAGAAATCAGCCGATAGATTTCCGGTTAGGTGACGGTCAGGTAATTTCCGGTTGGGAAGAAGGCATAGAATTGCTGAACACAGGCGATAAGGCCCGGCTCGTAATTCCGCCGGAACTGGGCTACGGAAGCCGTGGTGCAGGTGGAGTGATTCCGCCTAATGCCACCCTGGTTTTTGATGTGGAACTGGTGAAAATAAGCTAAATCCTGAAAACGGTTAGACAAGAAATATAAAAGGAGCGGTTTAAAACTGCTCCTTTTTTGATTGAAACTAACTAACTAACTAAACTAATTCAGATTGGGTTGGGGAGTTAACCGGAGATACGGTTTTACTTCCCGGAATCCTTTGGTAAATATGCCGGTAGCCTCCTCGTTGGAAACGGAAGGGACAATAACCACTTCATCTCCGTGTTTCCAGTTCGCGGGTGTAGCCACCTTGTGATATTGTGTGAGTTGAAGCGAGTCGATAACCCGTAGCAGTTCGTCAAAATTCCTGCCTGTCGATGCCGGGTAGGTTATCATCAGTTTTACGGTTTTATCCGGTCCTATGACGTATACGGAACGCACGGTTGCCGTAGCGCTTGCGTTAGGGTGTATCATATCGTAAAGGGTAGCTATTTTCCTGTCTTCATCTGCGATGATCGGAAAATTTACCGTAGTATGCTGGGTTTCGTTAATGTCTTTGATCCACCCTTTGTGAGACTCTACGCCATCTACGCTGAGAGCCAGTATTTTTACATTCCTCTTGTCAAATTCGGCTTTGTATTTTGCCGCCGCACCGAGTTCGGTGGTACAAACCGGGGTGTAATCTGCCGGGTGAGAGAATAAAATACCCCATCCGTCTCCCAGGTACTCATAAAAATCGATCTCTCCTTCGGAGGTCTGTGCTTTAAAGTCGGGAGCTTTATCTCCTAATCGTATTGTGCTCATATCTTCTTTCTTTTTATTAAACTATTTAGCCTATAAAATTACTAGAGTAAAATGGAAAAAAGAAATTTTCCCTGTAAAATATTTGTTAATGTCAAAAGAAGGAGTGGATATTGCCAGGGCAAACGCATTATATACGGGAGGAGTGGTAATTGGTAAGAAGTAAGAGTGTTACATTCGGGTTTGAGGAGTCCTGATATATCGGGATGGAGTCGGGGGGATTGTTCTTTTGTTACAAGTTACAAGTTGCAGGTTTGGGTTCTGAGCCCAGCAAGTAAACCTGCAACCTGCAACCTGGAATTCTAAACGTTGCAATTATTAGTTTTTTTTGAATCCGTTTTCCCTGTGGATATTGTGAATATTTGTGCAGAATCATTTTTTCGGAATCATAGCCCGGTACTCTGCAAATAACTTTTTAATTTTGGGAGATATAGAAAACAGCTATGGAAAAATTACAATACCCGATCGGGAAATTTACGGCCCCGGAATACATAGATAAAGAACAGACGGATGCCTGGACAGGAGTTCTGGAAGCTTTTCCGGAACGACTGGAAAAACTGGTAGGCGGGTTAACCGACGCGCAACTGGATACGCCTTATCGCCCGGGCGGATGGACGGTCCGTCAGGTAGTTCACCACCTGTATGATAGCCATACCAATAGTTACGTTCGTTTCAAATGGACATTGACCGAAGATTCCCCGGTTATAAAAGCGTATTATGAAGATCGCTGGGCGGAGGTATTCGATACCAAATCTGCCCCGGTAACATTAGCGTTAGGCGGTTTAAAGGCGCTACATGCCAAATGGGTTTACCTGCTTCACGGACTGACGGAAAGTGATTTGCAAAAAGCATTTATTCACCCGGAAGGTAACCGGAAGGTCACATTAGCCGAGAACATTGGTGTCTATGCCTGGCATTGCAATCATCACTACATGCATATCCGGAACCTTCTGGAGCGTAACGGATGGCTTTCCTGACCCCGGATTTGTCGTCCGAAACATTATTTTTTCCATTTTATATTGCACCCGATGCTCGGTTTTTGTGTCTCCGGGACTTTTTCCCCGTTTAAGAGTGCGTCCAGTGCTGTTCTCATATCCTTTCCCGTAACGGGAATCCCGTTTCCCGGCCGGGAATCATCCAGTTGTCCGCGGTAAACGAGTTTGAGTGCTTTATCGAAAATATAAAAATCCGGGGTGCATGCCGCATCGTAGATTTTTGCGGTTTCCTGTGTTTCATCGTACAGGTAGGGGAACGGAAAACCTTGCTCCCGGGCATTTTCCGCCATGAGGTCCGGAGCGTCATCCGGATAATTCTCCGCATCATTGCTGGAAATAGCGACAAAACCGACGCCTTCCTTTCCATAGTCCGTGGCGATGTTGGTTATCTCCGCGTTCACATGTTTTACAAACGGGCAGTGATTGCAGATGAACATGATCACCGTAGCCGTTTCTCCCCGGATATCGGAAAGAGAAATGTTTTTTCCGGAAACGGTGTCGGGCAGATTAAATTCCGGTGCCCCGGTGCCCAAAGCGAGCATATTGCTGGGTGTTCTTGCCATGATCTGTTGTTTTTTAGTAATGGTCTACTTTTTCCATAAGGATAATTAACTATATGGAATAAGGGGATCGAAGTTACGAATTTGTGTTTTTCAGGACAAACGTATCTTGAATTTATGTAGAGGTTTTAGTTGTTGAACAGGGATCCGCAAAGTGTAACTACTCCGTGTACCTCTGTGTAATAACTTTTTACCGCGGTTATCATTAGGAGATTCAGTCTGCTTCTGAAGATGATCCCGTGAATATATCCGTTTACAACGTGCGATCATCTTAATCCTTTCCGGCAGTTTTCCCTTAATATTTTTATATCCATAGAACCGGGTTTATTGAAAATATCGTAAATTGTAGTGGTTTAATTTGAGGATATTCATGTATTCTGTATAAATATTTCTGTTATGAGAACATTACAGCAGTGGTTCGACGATTATGCCGTTAGTCACCAGAACAAGACCAATAAGAAGATCCATTATATTTGTGTGCCGGCCATCTTTTTTTCCATAGTAGGTTTACTGATGAGCATTCCGGCCGGTCTGCCGCAACGGATATGGCCCGGTGAAAATCCGTATATAGAGAATTGGGCCGTGGTGGTATTGATCTTTGTTTTGATCTTTTATGCCCGTTTATCGCTTTCCATGGCATTTAAGATATTGATCTTTTCTTCGTTGTGCATCATTCTCAATAGTATGATTTCCCGTATTGCTCCCTTGTGGCTGGTATCTCTCCTCATTTTTGCCATTGCCTGGGTAGGACAGTTCTACGGACATAAGATCGAGGGGGAAAAACCTTCCTTTCTGAAAGACATTCAGTTCCTGCTGATTGGCCCGGCCTGGGTAATTCAGAATCTTTTTAGAAAGGGATAGAAAATATTGGTTTTCCATGTTATTGTTTGTAATTTTAAAGGAACCGATTTGCTAAATATTTGAGCCATGAAGAATGCTTATGATACATTGTCGGAAGCTATTTCCGAACTCAAAGAAGAAGGGTTTACGCATGATTATAACCTTTGGGACAAAGGCGTGCATAACAGGCAGAAAAGCAGTCATATTCCGGTAGAAGATCTCAATGTACTTAAAGTTTACCGTTTTGAAGGAAGTTCCAATCCGGATGATAATGCCGTACTTTACGTTATTGAGACCGCTAGAGGAGAAAAAGGACTGTTGGTAGATGCCTACGGAGTTTATTCAGGCAATGTCTCCAAAGAAATGATGGATAAACTTCGTATCCGTTGATATTGTTGCAGACCCATCCGGGTTAAATACTCCCGGCGAGCGTTAAATCCTTTGGAATTGGGTATTTCTTATATTAAGTTTGGTGTTTTTTAAATACACTGACAATGGAGGAAATATCCTGGAATGATTTTGAAAAGGTAGAAATGCGCGTAGGAACTATCGTAGAAGTAAACGATTTTCCCAAAGCCCGGAGACCCGCATATCAATTGGTCATAGACTTCGGAGAGACCATAGGCCGGAGAAAATCATCGGCACAGATCACCAAACGATATACAAAAGAAGAGTTGTTGGACCGGCAGGTAGTAGCAGTAGTTAATTTTCCCAAAAAACAGATTGCCAATTTTATGAGTGAATGCCTTGTGATAGGTGCTGTGGGAGGAGAAGGAGACGTCGTATTACTTGCGCCGGATTTTAAGGTAGAGAACGGGCAGAGAATCGCCTGATGGTATTCCCCTGCCCGTAACAACTTTTCGGATGTCTTTCCGTTACATGAACTTATGGAAGTAAATGGCGTTCATAAGTAATTTGTTGGTGCCAAACCAGAAAGCCCGGAAATTGGTGTTGTCGGTAAACAATATGATTTTCCCTTTGCCCGACTGCTGTATTTTGAACGGTACCGAGCCCTTGAGCTGCTCCAGGTTCTCTTCGGAAATATATCCGCTTACCAGGGGATTGTCCGCATATCGAATAGGATTGTTATAGCTTTGCTTGTCCGGTTCCATAAAAATATTGGTATTGCGGAATAGGGATATATTGTTGTTTTTATAACCGAAATTTATGGGGTGCGACCGGTCTATATCCGCTGTAAATATGGCTCCCCCGGTTACCTGTGCCCCGCGGAAATCCCGTTGCTCTTCATAGGTCACATTTTCGGCGACGATATCCGTTTTTCGGAATTCGGTATTTATAAACTCATTGCTTTTCAGCCAGTTTATGGCACTCCGGTAACCGATGAGCGTACCGCCGTTTTTTACCCATTGCTGTAATTTTTCCTTGATGTTGGTGTTCATACTGCCCCAGGTGTTCGTTATGATAAATACATTGTATTTGTCCAGTTCTATACGGCTGAAATAACTTTCGTCTATTTTGGTAATGGGAATATCGTATCGCTGGTCGAACAGGTGCCATATTTCCCCGGCATCATAGGGAGAGATACCATTACCGGTCAGGATAGCTACTTTAGGCGTTTCGAGGGTGCCGAACTGACCGCTGCCGAGATCTGTGCCTGTTGCGGAACCGGTAGATACCCCCTGAATATCTATGTGCGCTTCCTTGGCTATGTCCTGTAAAAATGTATAGAGTTCATCACTGCTTATATCCTGGTTGTGTACCGGGATCATAATGGTTCCGTAATCATATTCTTTGCCTTCAATGGAAAAAACGCTCCGGCCCACTTTTGTGCGGATACCTTTCCGCAATATCCGGTAAAGGGCCTTCGGGGTATAGTATTCATGCCATTCAAACAGGTAAGCGTAGTTGCTCTTTGCCGTAACTTTTCCTTCCGGGAGGTGCAGATCGGTTACTTCCTCCCCTCCGCGGGAAGTGTTTACTTCCGTATAATCCATATCAAATGCCAGGGGGAAGGTCCAGGACGAAATATCGTAAAAAAGGCTGTCCGTAAACTCGGTCCGGGTCTCGAATATGGCGTCTATGATCTTTATGTTCTTCTGGTTGCGAGGGACTACATAACTGAATCCTTTTTTGTACAGTTTTCCTTTTTCCGTAAAATCTTCCGCTACATCATATACCTTGATCTGCTGCTTTTTAAGTATTTCCGCAAGATGATAGGTTTTCGCCGCATCCTTTTCATTGCCAAAAACAATAGCTTTTCCTTTGCTTTTGGCTGCTTCCGCACGAGTATCCCTGTAAAAATCACGTTGGTAGTCCAGGAGTTTCTTTCGCATGCTTTTGGCGGCTTCCAGGGTAGAAAGGGCGGTGGCAAACTGGTTTCTTATGGTAAAAGGAAAGGTGAGCAGACCGTTATCACTTTCCTGTACGTGCCCCCGGGAACTGCCCTGCTCGAAGAGGATACCGATACTTCCGTTTATATCCGGAAAAGTAGAGCCTTTTCCGTAATAAAAATCATCGTAGTTCTCTTCCGAAAAATAAAGTGATCCGATATTGTCTAGCGCTTTTACATGAAATTCTGCGATTTCTTTGGTCAGCTCCTGGTTCATTTTCGGGGTTAAAGGGTGTACCCTTGTAGGTTCTCCGGGCTGAAAGAAAAAGGTAGAATTGGTTCCCATTTCATGATGGTCGGTAAGAATATTGGGCAACCATTGGTGAAAACTCTTTATCCTGGCACGGCTTTCCGGTAATTGCACGGGGAGCCAGTCGCGATTCATATCAAACCAGTAGTGATTGGTCCTGCCTCCCGGCCACACTTCGTGGTATTCCCTTTCGTTATTGTCCGGGTTCAGGTTTTTGCTGCGGTTGGTATTGGCCCAGTAGGCAAAACGTTGCAGCCCGTCCGGGTTGAATGCCGGATCAAAGAGTATAACAGTATTATTAAGCAATTCATCCATTTCCGGTCCCTGCCCCGCCGCGAGATAATACGCAACGGCCAGCGCCGCATTGGAGCCGCTAGGTTCGTTGCCGTGTATGGAAAATCCCTGGTAGACCACTACGGGCATATTGTCAGTGTTGAGGTCCCCGCCTCCCGCTTCCGTAAGTTTGATATGCTCCCGGCGTATGTTTTCAATGTTCCGGTGATTTTCCGGAGAGGTGATCACAAGGAGGGGTAAGGGCCGTCCTTCGTATGTAGTACCCCGGTCTTCCATCGTTATGCGATCTGAGGCTTCGGCAAGTGTTTTCATGTACTCGATAAGTTTGTCATGGGTTACGTGCCATTCACCGACCTCGTGTCCGATAACACTTTGTGGTGTGGGAATGTCTGGACTATAGGAGATGTTTTGAGGCAGATAATAATTAAGGTTAACGGATTCTTGTGCATAGGAGAAATGCACAAGCAGAAAGAGTAGTGCTAATTTTTTCATGATGATTGCAGTTAGTTGGGAATAAATATAAAAAAACCGCTCCTTTTTAAAGGAGCGGTTAGCGATTTTAAATATGTCTCGTCCTGAAATAGCGTTACACTAAAATGAAAGTGTAATGAAAAAAGAACCACAGACGACTTATGTAAAGCGCACACAGAAAGACTATACGATGTCTTTTAAACTTCGAGTAGTGGGCGAAATAGAGCGCGGAGAGCTTACCCGATCACAAGCGTTAAGCAAATATGGGATTCAGGCTAAATCGACTATAGTGGATTGGTTGAAAAAATATGGTAATTTTGATTGGGATAATCAAAGTTATAACCCCATGCCCAAGAGTCCAGAACAACGAATCATCGAGTTAGAGCAAAAAATAAAGCTCTTAGAAAAACAGAAAGCCCGTGCAGAGCATATCGCCGAACGAGCAGACAAAAAGGCTATTTTGTTCGATATGATGATAGAGCTTGCTGAAAAAGAATATAACATTCCTATCAGAAAAAACTCCAAACCCAAGTAATCGATATGTTTAGGGCATATTATGATGAAAGTATCTCATCGACCTGTGAGTTACTTGGGGTCAGCAGGCAGGTGTATTACAGAGCAATTACATCCAGAAAAAAACGGCAAGCCACGGCCGAAAAAGTCCTCGAACTGGTCAAAGAGGTCCGTATGGAACTTCCTAAGGTTGGAACAAGGAAGCTGTACCATATCTTACAAGACCCCTTACAAGATCTGTCCGTAGGGAGGGATCGTTTATTTGCTATACTTAAGGCTAATCATTTGTTGATAAAGCACAAGCGAAGTTACCATATAACCACCAACTCGCACCATCGCTTCAAAAAGCATAAAAACCTGATCGAAGATAAGGTTATTGATAGACCAGAACAACTATGGGTAGCGGATATTACCTATATAGGAACCAGGCAAAACCCCATGTATTTATCGCTTATCACAGATGCATATTCCAAAAAGATTGTTGGATACTCCCTATCCAATACCTTGGAAACAGATAGCTCTGTTAAAGCATTAAAATTTGCTATTAAAAACAGAAGTTACCCTAAAAAGCGATTAATACATCATTCCGACAGAGGTTTTCAATATTGCAGTAAAGAGTACCAGAAAATATTGGCGAAAAACCACATAAAATGCAGTATGACTGAATCCTATGACCCTTATCAAAATGCTGTTGCCGAACGTATCAATGGTATTTTAAAGCAGGAGTTCTTGATCGATATCCAAAAGTTAGATATCAATACCGTGAAACAAATCGTGAAACAAAGTATCGCTATTTACAACGCAAAAAGACCACATCTGTCATGTGCTATGAACACGCCAGAAGACATGCACAAACAAAATGAAGTAAAAATAAAATCGTACAAAAAGAAAATATCCCATCAAACGATCGTTTGATGGGATATTTAGTATTTTTAATCCTGTTAATCCTGTAACGCTTTTTTAGGACGCTACA
>NZ_JBRKIT010000049.1:0-23209 GCF_052983395.1 Sinomicrobium halophytocola | reverse complement strand
TCCAGCAGGCTGTCACGCCCCGCGGCTGTGATCACCACGATAATCAGGGCTATGCCCAGCATGGACACCACAGGCATCGCCTGGTCCAGCCATTTCGCCCTGCCGTGCAACAGCTTGTTGAAAAGCAACCCGGCGCCTATGGGAATAATGATCATTTTAACAATGTCCCACATCATCGCCATCACATCGATCTCTATAAACTCTCCCGCCAGCAACTTCATCAACACCGGGGTCAGGAAAGGGGCTAAAAGGGTGGCTATAGACGTAATGGTCAGGGACAACGCCAGATTGGCTTTGGCCAGGTAAGCCATTACATTGGAAGCCATACCACTGGGAGAGCAACCGATAAGCACAATTCCCGCAGCGATCTCCGGGGGAAAATCACTCACCGTAGCCAGGGCAAAACCTGACAGGGGCATGATGATAAACTGCGCCGTTACCCCGATAAATACCCCTTTGGGCGATTTGATCACGGACTCAAAGTCCCGCGCACTCATCGAAGTGCCCATGCCGAACATAATCACCTGGATCAAAGGGGTGATCAAACCTGTCAGTTTAAAATCACCGATACGGATAAAGTAATGCGGGTAATACATCGCCATGGATACCGCGGCAAAGATCATAATGGTATATACATAGCCCCGTAAATGGGCAAAACCGGAAAAGCCTATGGCCAGAGCAACAAAAAACAACACCAGGACAGGGCCTGCCTCCGGGATAAATCCCATCAGGGCCATAACGACATATACCAGTAACAACAAGGCTGCGAGGCCCAGAACAGTGAAAAATACTTTCTTTTTCTCCAAAATATGGGTTTTTAATAATTGGTAAGATGATTACAGTTTATACGCCTGCCGGGCCAGGAGTTTCCACTCCCCTTCCTGCTTTACATAAACCAGTACATTGCCGATACGGATATCCACAGGCTCCCCGGCATTGGTCGCCTTTGCTTCGAATATATGGCGTACAATGGCGGTACTGCCCGAGACCACAATCCGCTGGTCTGTAAAATCTACCTCTGTAAAATCGAAAGCACCATGAACAAGATCGTCTATAAATTTATCCTTGTCCTGGATAACACCGCTCGAATGACCATAGGTCAGCTCATCGGAAGTCAGATTGCTCAATAGGATTTCATCCGGCTCTATAATAACGCCACGGAGCAACTCCACCACAGCTTTCACCGCGTTCTGTTCCTGGGCAGGAATAACTAACGCTTCTTTTTCTGTTTTCACGGTTTCCGCTTTCTCCTTGCTGACCTCCTTACAGGAAACCAACAATGCCAAACAGCAGACCGGTATCCATATCTTTTGTAGTGTTTTCACAATTTGTTGTTTTTAAATAATTCTACGTTTCAAATACTTATAATGTTTCGGGTTCGATCCGCCCGAACACCTATCTTTAGACTATGGCCGGGCTTTCAAAATCCGAATCCAAACAGCTCTATCCTCTACCTCAACTCAACAACTCCGAACTCCATCCCGATATATATCGGGACTCATCAACTCCTCACCTACAACCCAAACGCCACATATTTTCCCCCGGTCTTTAATCCTCTGCCCCCGCCGGCAGCTATAACCACATATTGCTTACCGTTAATTTCATAGGTAATGGGAGTTGCAAACCCGGCTGCGGGCAATTGGTGTTCCCAGAGTACCTCCCCGGTTTCCTTGTCAAAAGCCCTTATTTTTTCATCCTTTGTCGCTGCAATAAACACCAGTCCGCCTGCCGTAACTACCGGTCCGCCGTAATTATCCGTTCCCGTTGCCGGTATCCCTCTTGCCGCCAGTTCCGGGTATTCCCCGAGCGGAACACTCCACAGGGTTTCCCCGCTGTTCAGGTCTATCGCATTCATTGTGCCCCACGGGGGTTTTATACCTGGATATCCTTCCGCATCTTTCAGTTGTTTCCATGACTTTACTACGTATTCCGGCTGAAAGCCAAAAACACTGTCTCGTTCTTTATCTGCCGGTTTACCCGGCTCAAATGCCTTTCGGTGTTCATCCTGCTGTTTACCGGCGCTTTCCGGCATGTCCAGGATATATGCGGACAAAGCACGGATATCTTCTTCCGAAAGGTGTTGAAAAGAAGGCATCCGCCCGCTTCCGTTTTTAATAATCTTATGTACCTCTTCGGAAGATAATTTACCGGACAGGTCTTTTAAAACAGGAAACTGTCCGCCTCCTTCCCGCTCCGCCCCGTGGCACATGGCACAGTTTTTCAGGTAAAGCCCCTGTCCTGCCGATACCGGCCCTTTTACCTCAAAACTGTCTACGCTCACCATTTGCAGTATCCACGGTTCTTCATTGGCATTCTGGTAAAGGATACCCCCGGTATCTATGGCATTTCCACCCCATTCCGCCCCGCCGCTGTAACCAAACAATACAGTCCCTTTTTCACTCGGCGGTGCAAACTTATGGGCATAGGTATATTTCTTCAATTGTTCCCTGACGTAGGTATTGGCTTCTTCCGAAATATCTGTAATATCAGTAGCAGTAAGCACCTGCCTGGAAAAAGGTTCCGGTTTCACCGGATATTTCTGCACAGGCCAGGGATATTCGCCGGGAAGGCCATCCACAGGCACGGGACGTTCTTCCACCGGAAACACGGGTTTGCCGGTATCCCGGTCCAGTACATAAACCAAACCGTCTTTGGTAGCCTGCACCACCACATCCCTTTCCCTGCCCTCTATCGTGATCGTGGTCAGGTTAGGCGGACAGGATATATCCCGGTCCCACAGATCGTGCATAATGGTCTGATAATGCCAGATATAGTTGCCCGTTGTGGCATCTAATGCCATAATGCAATTGGCATAAAGATTTTCGCCCTCCCGGTTGCCCCCGTAAAAATCGGAGGATGGCGAACCGGTACCGAAATAAACCGCGCCCCGCTTTTCATCCAGTACCATCCCGGCCCAGTTATTGGCGCCTCCTACTTCAGAATAGGCGTTTTCCGGCCAGGTTTCATAACCGGGATCTCCCGGGTGGGGAATGGTACGGAATACCCATTCCAGCTTACCGGTAACTACATTAAATGCCCTGATGTGCCCCGGTGCGGCATCACCACCTTCAGAAACGCTTGATCCTATAATGAGCAGGTCTTTGTAAAGCACACCGGGGGAAGTTGCGGTGACAGACAAGGATTGTACATCTTTATCCAGGCCCACGTCAAGCCCTTGGTGCAGGTCTGCTTTACCCTGCTCTCCGAATGTTTTTACAGGCTGTCCGTTGCGGGCATCAATGGCATACAGGGTTGGCCCTACCGTATAAAGGATACGCTGCTCTTCATTTCCTTCCCAATACACTACGCCTCTGCTGGTGTTTTTCCCTTGTGTACGATTGCCCGAAGGGGAAAACTTCCATAACTGCTCCCCGGTATCTGCTTTGAGGGCAAAAAGCTTCAGGCCGGGAGTAGTCCCATACAATATACCATCTACCACTATAGGCTGGCATTGTATTTGCCCGGAGCGCTGGTCCTCTTTCCCGGTTTCCGAAGCATCGTACATCCATACCACCCTAAGATCACGTACATTTTCCTTATTGATCTGCCGGAGTTCCGAATACCGGTTTCCTTCCTTGTTTCCACCGTATACAGGCCAGTCGACCGTATCAGAAGAGACCTTTCCAGGGGCATCTTTACAGGAAGTCAATCCCAGGACAACAACGACAAACCAATACACATATCCTTTCATAACATCCGAAAGTCTCCGGTTACAAATACTTGTGTGCTTTCAGATAATCGTTCAGTTCTTTCCGGGTCATCGGCAGTTTGCTGTCCGGGTATTGTCCCAGCCAGTCCACAAAATCTTTCTTGATCGCATCCGTCCACTGCGTATCGATCTGGCCCGCCGTATAGGTTTTCTCCTTCAACCGCTGAAAACCGAACTGGTCTCGCAGGTTGGTCACTTCCGAAGAAATCACCAGGTCACTAAGTAAGTGTGCAGGAATAAACACCACGCCGTAACGATTGGCCAGCACCACATCGCCGGGTAATACAATAGCACGCCCTATACGGATCGGAGCATTGATAGACGTCAGCATTTCCTGTTGCAGATACGACGGGTCATCCCCGCGGAACCAGCCGTTGAAATCCTCTATTTCCACCAGGCCTGCAAGGTCCCGAACCCCCGCATCGAAAATAAAACCGTTCCGGGAATTGGCATAAATGGCATTCCCCAGGTTGGAACCAATTAGTGTACCATCTATTACCCGCCCGTAGCCATCGGCTACATACACATCGCCTGGTTGCAGGATATCTATGGGCCAGGAGTTACTCCCTCCTATAGTATCCCGGTTTTCCTTGACACCCTGCATTTTTACCACCTTATCAAAATCCGGACGCAAAGGCATATATTGCGCCGTCAGTACCCTCCCGGTCATTACCCGGTCATCATGGACCATCTTCCAGCCGCCTTCGTACTGGTTATGAAAACCCTTCCCCCGAAGGAATCCCCACGCTTCTTCCACATTAATGGCTTTTAATCGCTTCAGAAGGGCATCGGATACTTTAGGACGTCCGTCCTCAAGCCGTTCTCCCTCCCATTTTGAGGTCAGAGTCTTTATATAGTCCGGTGGCGAAGCCACATGCTGGGCAGAAAGTCCCAGAGATAGCAGTATCAGTATTAGGCTTACAATGTTCGTTTTGTTCATGTCTTTTTCTTTTTTAAATGGATTGTGTTTTTTGGGTTACAGGTTACAAATTACAGGTTACAAGTTGCAGGTTGCAGGTTCAGGCGTAGTCAGTTTGGGCATAAAGCGAGGTGGCTGAGTGTTCCTAACTGCGTTCGGAATGTACCAAAGCCACCGGATTTATAAACTCAATAACCTGATACCCCCCTAACTATACGTTCGGTCATGCGAACGGACCTCGTCCCATTCCTTGGTCGGGGCAAAGAAGGTTTTATCGCCGGGATGCAAGTGGGCTTTTACCACATCTTCGTTCAGTTCTATGCCAAGTCCCGGGGCCGTCAGCGGTACCGGGGCGAAACCTTTGTCGATCATTTTACCGCCCCCGGTCATCGTTACCAGGTCTTCCCACCACGGAACATCTACGGAATGATGCTCCAGTGCCAAAAAGTTCTGCGTGGCGGCAGCACAATGTACATTCGCCATAAAGGACACCGGCGTACCCGCCTGGTGCATGGCCATAGCGATGCCAAACTCTTCCGCATAGTCCCCGATACGCTTGGTCTCCAGGAGTCCGCCCGAGGAGGCCAGGTCCGGATGGATGATATCCACGGCCCGGTTATGGATCAACGGAAGGAAATCTTTAAGCAGGTAAATATCTTCTCCCGTGGTGGTAGGTGTTTCGATAGCTTCGCTGATCACTTTCCATTGTTCGTGGTATTGCCATGGTACCATATCTTCAAACCACGCCAGACGGTATTTGTCAAGCTTACGGGCCAGGCGGATTCCGTTATTCAGATCGAAATGACCGTAGTGGTCCGTAGAAATCGGGATTTCATAGCCTACCATATTCCGTACGTTTTCCACTATGGCAGCCAATTCGTCCAGCCCTTTTTCGGTGATCTGGATCTGTGTAAAGGGGTGCATGGTATTGGCATAGGACATCGGGTTCTGACGGTCGCCCCATTGGGCCAGGTTACCCTTGGTGTCTTCCCAGAACTTCGAATTGACAACCGTTCCCGGCTTGCCTTTCAGTTCGCCTATGGAAACATCCATTTTCAGCCAGGTATAACCCTGGTCCTTGATCCGGTAATTGATCAGTTTCTGCTGCTCTTCGGGTGAATGGGCCTCGGGGGTATCGGCATATAGCCGTACTTTATCCCGGTAACGCCCCCCGAGCAACTGCCAGGCCGGTACATCATAGGCTTTACCACAAATGTCCCACAAGGCCATCTCTACGGCACAAACCCCTCCGGCCTGTCTTGCCGGGCCGCCGAATTGTTTGATCACCTTGAAGATCTTTTCTACATTACAGGGATTTTTCCCCAGGATACGACTCTTCAGCATCAGGGCATAGCGCACATCTGCCGCGTCTCTTACTTCCCCCAGCCCGTAAATACCCTGGTTGGTATCGATACGGATAATGGCCGTGCCTCCCATAACGTTGGTCAGGGCATAGCGCATATCGGTGATCTTTAATTCCGACGGAGCCGAACTCCGTTTGACTTTGGACGTGGTCTGAGCCATGGTATCTTCGAATGACATCCCCATAAATCCTGCAAGTCCGATACCCCCAAGGGCTGTCTTTTTCAAAAAGTTCCGGCGGGCAGATCCCGTAACCGGACTATCTATCTCGGCCTGGCGCGATGCTGCATAAGCCTTTTCTTCTGATTTGTTTTTGGCAATAAGACGTCTTAACTCATTTTTCATAAGTTCTTGTTTTTAGATTGGTAAATGTGTTTTTTGTAATGATACTGTACGTTGTTATTTCCGCTTCCGCGGTAGTGGTATTTTTTATGTTTTTAAGCCACGGATACACGGATATAGAGGTCTTGCACACGGGGTGCGGAATACCTGTAGCTTTTCTTTCAAATTTCTCCCTGTTGCTCAGCTCAGGCACCTCCCTTCTCCCTATCCTGATGTATATCAAAACTATCGGGATGAAGGGAGGAGCTTTTTTTGTTTTCACGATGTCAAGGCTACTGGTCCCACCAGACCCTCGTGTCCAGGTTATCCGGCCCCATACGGGATACGGCTTCACTGATGTGTTCCCCGTTTACGGCCAGTTCCGAACTCGGATAGGTAATCCTCCGGATAAACTCCCCCGTAATATCCTGTCCGGAATACGGATTTGGGGTAAGGTCCGGATAGCCGGTCCTCCGGAAATTGGCATAGGCCTCGGGTCCGTTGAGGAAACAGGCTATCCAGTACTGGTCGTAAAGCTGTTCTAAAGAACCTCCGTAGGGATGACCGGCGATGTACTGGTCTATATCCGCAGCAGGGATGGCGCTGTTGGTATCGTATTCGGCCATGAGTTCCATATGTGCCCTTACCCCGGTCTCGAAATAATCTGCCGGGTCTCCGGACACCCACCCGTAAGTAGCGGCTTCGGCAAGTAACAGTTGTGTTTGCGCGTGAGTAATCAGGTACATCGGCGCTCCAATCTTTACCATTCGCCTGCGGTCTACCTGGCTGAAATCATAGAAACTTGCCAATCCCAGGGCAGATGCGGCCTGTCCTATGGTACTGTTATCGTGCCCCATAGGCATACCCACCTGGTCGGCCAGGTCTGTGGATGCATTGGCCGGGACCTGCTCCGTTCCGGATGCCGCCCCTACATAGCGGACGGCTATGGAGCCCAGCCTGGGATCGTCGGTATCCGCAAGAAAGTCGACAAAGGTGTCTACCAGGTAAAAATTATTGGCTTCGGAACCGTTCAGGAAGTTCCCTATAGGGTTGGTAAAATTGCTGTCGTGGCGGATGACGTAATTATCTTCGTTAGATGTCATCACTCCACCGGCAAAAGCATCTTCCACGGTTTGCCGGGCAAGGGTTTCATCGGCATTAATGATGTGCATTCCCAAACGAAGCAGCAGAGAGTTCCCCATTTTACGCCATTTGTCAAGGTTCCCTCCATAGAGTATTTCCCCGGTTACGGCATTGCTATTGTCATCGAGGGCGGCTACGGCTTCTTTTACTTCGTTGATCAGGTCGGTATAGATCTCCTGCTGCGGATCATATCGCGGCAATACGATCTGATCGGAGATCCCCTTCCCGGCTTCGGAATACGGAATATCGCCGTAGCTGTCCGTAAGCACCATAAACGTAAAAGCCTGGATAATACGTGTCATCTGTAACAGGTTGGAATACTCCGGGTCGTCCTGTATGTGACTCATCAGGTCGCCGGTATTTTTTATGACGGTCTCGTAATAATCGTCCCATACTTCCGCCGAAGCAAAACGGTTGTCCTGGTTGTGGTTCCCCCCGGTAAGTAAACCAGAATTGGGGGTTACCACCTGCTGTACTATGGCGGCATCGTATTTAAGCTGCCCGGTGGCGAAGGAGGTCCCTATCACCGCATTGTTAAATATAAATACCGGGTCTACGTCTGTAGGGTCTACGTCGTTGGTATTGATCTCTTCAAAATCCTTTTCACAGGCTGTGTTCAGCAAGGAAAACACCACTGCAAAAACAAAATATACTGTATTTTTCATCATGGTTTCCTTTTTTAAAATTTTAAGTTCAGATTAAATCCCATGCTACGGGTAGTAGGTACGCCGGTAGATTCGAGCCCGGAAACATTATCCGAACTGAATGCAAAGGAATCCGGGTCTATATTGTCCACCCATTTCTTCAGTATAAGGACATTGTTGGCCACAATACTGAGTTTGGCTCCCTTGATAAAGGATTTTTCGGGAATGAGCTTATGAAAATCATAACCTACGGTGATCTGCCGCAGTTTCCAGAAACCTCCGTTATACACAACGGGCTCGATGATCTGTGATGCCCGTACTACTTCCCAGTATTGCTGGGACTCCGTAGCCACCGTATTGGGCTGTCCCTGCAGGTTCACGCCTTCTCCCACAACACCGGTCTCCCTTCCGGGCACGGTCATTTTATGCAACCCGTGACGAACGGCATTGAAGTTGGTACCGGAGATCATCTTGTTACCGAGTTTGAAATCTATGAGAAAGGAGAGGTTAAAATCCTTATAGCGGAAGTTATTGGTTATCCCTCCCATCCATTTGGGCAGGGCGCTGCCAAAGAAAACGATATCTTCGGTAGGCAGGGCCCTCCCGTCATTACCGAAAATGCGGCGCCCCTGTTCATCCCTCCGGTATCCGAAACCGGCAAGCTGACCTATTTCCTGCCCGACGACCTGGTACAAAAACCCGTTGAATATATGTTCGCCAACCAGTATCCTGTCTCCCGGTTCGTCAGTGAGCAGGCTCAGTACCTTTGTTTTATTATAGGAGCCGTTGATGTTCAGGTCCCACTGAAAATTATCGTTTTTAACGGGAATTATATTCAACAGCGCTTCAAAGCCATCGCTCCGGCTCTCCCCGCTGTTTATCAGCGTATTGGTAAACCCGGAGGTGTTGGATATCTGCGCGGGTATGATCTGGTCTTTGGTTACCTTACGATAAACGGCCACATCGAGGTTCACCCGGCTTTCGAACATCCGGATATCCAGTCCTATCTCCGCCTCGTTAGTACGCATGGGCTTCAGGCCAGGGTTGGGCAATGTGCTGGTATTGGCCCCTGCTACGGGTTGTGCACTGCCATCAGGGCCGGTAAAGAAGTTGGGATTGATATCATAAAAGAGTACATCGGAATACGGTGGTACATCCGTATCGCTCCCCACCTGTGCGTAGGCAAACCGGAGTTTACCGAAAGATAGCCATTCCGGCTTGTTGGTAAACGTATTGGAGAAGACATAACTTCCGGATACGGACGGATAAAATATGCTGCGGTTCTCCGGCGCCAACGTAGAGAACCAGTCGTTCCGGAACGTACCGCTCAGGTAGTAGGTATCTTTCCAGGAAAGGTCTACCGCCCCATACACGGAATTTACCGCTCTTTCTGAAATAGCATAGGTAGGGTCTTTAACACGACCATTCTGTACGGTATAGAGATCGCGTATCACAAAGTCGGTCACATCTACCCTGTTGACATCCATACGGCGTTTCATCCGGTTTCCTCCCAGGTTTACACCGAGGTCAAAATCTTCTCCGAATTCCTTGTTAGCCGAGAACAGGATATCCATATTGGTTTCCCGAAACCTTCGTACTTCCTGGGTAAAGGTACCGTTAACAAACCCATCCGGGGCCGGGCCCCTGGAAGCCTGCCCGGTAGGAAAGCCGTTATAATCCTGGTCCCTTGACCAGTAATCCTGTCCTACCCTGCCCTGCACGAAAAGCCAAGGGAGCAGGTTGTACTTCAGAGCTACATTACCAAAAATACGGTCTCTCTTAATATTGTTGAACTGCTCCGCCAATGTAAAATATGGGTTTGTCCGGTTACGGAAACGGGAATACACATATTCGTTACCCTGCGCATCATATTTATACTGGTCCAGCAAATCCAAGGGCATGGAATTAGCCATGTTGTATAAAGACACCGGGATGGTATTGTCCTGCTGTCCTACGTTTGGCGGATTGGTATTTATTTCATTGGAGTAATTAACGTGTACATTCACATTCAGCTTATCGGAGAAGTCATGGGTTACGCCAAGGCTTACGGTCTTTCGTTCAAACTCATTATTCGGGGTGATCCCCTGACTTTTAAGATTGGCCAGCGACAGGTTAAAACCTCCTTTTTCCCCGCCCCCGGCAATGGATACGGAATTGGTAACATCCAGCCCGTCCCTGTAAAATTTCTTTATCCTGTCCCTTTGCGGAGCATAGGGTACTTCCACACCGTCAAACAAGATCTGTGTCATCCCCGGTTCGAACCTTTCACCGAAGGACCATTGCCCGGAAGTCGGGTTGGCTGAGGTGGGGCGCATACCGTTTTCTCCCTGTCCGTATTCATACTGAAAATCGGTGAAATCCAACGGGGTATGGTTGGTCACATTGAGATTATAGGTAACGCCAAGCCCTTCTCCTTCACCCCTGGTCTTGGTGGTGATCATAATAACCCCGTCCTTGGCCCTGGAACCGTAAAGCGCGGCAGCCGTGGCCCCTTTCAGGATCGTCATATTTTCTATATCGTCCGGGTTAATACTGGAGAAACCGTCTCCCCCGTCGGAGTACACCCCGCCATCACTGGTACCGGGTTCTCCCCCGGTACTCCCGGGATTGGTCCCGAAAGAGGTGTTGTCTATAGGTACCCCGTTGACCACAATAAGCGGGCTGTTGGTCCCGGAGATGGACGATTGTCCGCGGATACGTACTTTAGATGATCCGCCGGGACCGCTTCCCAGGGCGGAAACATTTACCCCGGCAACCTTACCCTGCAGGCTGTTCATAAAATTGGAGGAACGGTTTACGTTGACTTCCTCCGGTTTTACTTCCGAAACGGCATAGCCCAGTTTACGGGATTCCCGTTTGATCCCCAGGGCGGTAACGACTACCACGTCGAGGGTTTGCACATCTTCTCTCAGGGTTACATCTATTGTTGTCCGGTTACCTACGGTTTCCTTTACCTGTTTCATCCCTATATAGGTAAAGACCAATACGGCATCCATACCCGGAACCTCTAAACTGTAGTTTCCGTCAAAATCGGTTACTGTTCCTTTGGTGGTCCCTTCTACCAATACATTTACCCCGGGTACGGGAATACCCTGTTCATCAATAACAGCTCCGCTTACCGCTACCTGTACGGCATCCGGACGATCGTTACCGGTTCCGGGCAGGAAACTCTTTAACCTGCCATTATCCATCTTCAGGATAATCTGCTTGTTCAGGGTCTCATAAACAATAGGTGTCCCGGTAAAAAGCCTGTTCAGCACCTGCGATAAAGGTACCTGGTTAAAATCTACGGAAACCCGCCTTTTATAATCCACTTCCCGGTCGTTGTACAATACCTTGTACTCGGTCAGCGTTTCGATCTCTTTGAGTACCTTTTCGAGGGTTACATCCTCAAAGTGCAGTGAAATTTTCACGTCCAGTGAAAAGTTTTCTGCCTGTACCTGGAACAAAAATGTCGCGAAGAAACAGATCAGGAGTTTCATCTTTAAGTCAAACTTTAATGCATGAATAAATACACTCCCTGACTTCAGAAGGTTTTTCATATCTTTGCTTTGGTTTATGTGGTTAAACATTGTTTTAATCACTCCATATCAAATCGGGGGATGTGCCACCATCTTCCGGTTTTTTTATACGGGTAATTTTTCTTTTTTACGGTTATATTATCTTGTCATAGGCAAATTTGTTTTTATAGGTTTCGGGTAACAAGTTGCAGGTTCCAGGTTGCAAGTTGCAAGTTCCTAAACAACTAACAACTCCTCAACTCCCAAACTCCCCTCAAGGGTTAATCACAATATCATCACCCCGGATCGTGTATTCGAAAGGATAATTCCTGTCGAAAGAATTCAGTATGTTCTCTATGGATTCCTTTTCGAAACTGGCTGTAAATATCTCTTTATCCAGGGTTTCGTTCTTATTGACTATGGTTATATCGTAATGCCTTTCCAGCCTTCTCAGTATTTCGCCGAAGGGCACGTGATTAAAGATCAGTTTACCTTCCATCCAGCCGATGTACAGACCGGTATCGACCTCTTCGAAAGAAATATCTTTTTGCGTTTTGTCCCATGTCGCTTTTTGTCCGGGTACCAGCATGGCGGCTTTTTCCGGGTTGTAGCCCTCACCCTCTTCAAAAAGGGCTACCGATCCTTCGAGCAGAACAGTACGTATACGCGACTCTTCTTTATAGGAATTCACTACAAAGCGGGTACCCAATACCTGTACGTTAATACCCTCCGTTCCTACCACGAAAGGCTGTTCCGGATTTTTCTCTACATCAAAATAGGCCTCTCCTTCCAGGAATACCTGCCGATTCCGGTTCCCGGTGAAGTGTACAGGATACTTTAAGGATGAACCCGCATTGAGATGTACGGTAGTACCATCGGAAAGGGCGAGTTCAAAAGTCTTTCCGAAAGGAATTTGTATTTCGTGGTATTCCGGTGCAGCCGTACTCACGGCATCTCTTTCTTTCCGGTAGTTAATACGGCTTCCCTGCAGCACACCTACAATCTGCCCATTCTTGTCTTTGATATCTACGTTCTCCGCTTCTCCCAGGATTTTAATATTACCATCGGGCAACTTAAGGGTTATATGCTGTTCCTTTACCCCGGCCTCCGGGGTTGGTTCCCCGGGCAAATGGTCCCGGAAAAAGAAATAACCTACGGCAATAAAGCCTATAAATACGGCGGCTACTTTTGTCCAGGTATACAGATACCTCACTTTTTTAACCGGCGGACGGATAGCGGCTTCTACCTTTTGCCAGTCTTTATTCCTGGTTTTATAAATCTCTTTTGCCAGCTTGTGCTGCGCTTCTATCTTTACCGGATCGGAAAGGTGTTCTATGACATAGTCCCTGTCCTCGTCACTGAAAAGATCGCCTTCAATATCGGTTCGCTCTATCCGTTTTCCTCTCAAGATCATGTCGGCAAGCTTTTTGGCTAGCTTTACTATTTTACCAAAATGGGTCATAATATTTTGCGCAGTTAACAATTTTAGCATTCATATTTTACGCACTACATAATTAAAGACGACAAATAGTTAAGGAAGGGTTAAAAAAAATTAAGTTTTTTTGAGAAAGTTGCGGGTTGTGGGTTTCAAGTTGCAAGTTACAGATTACAGATTACAAGTTGCAGTTTGGCACAAAGCAAGGTCGCTGAGTGTTCTGAACTACGTTCGGAATGTATCGAATCCACTGGGCTGTGGATTTCTGAGTTGACGAGATGCACAAAGAGCGCGCAGAAATACACGGAGAAATTTAAGTGGCGGGAAAGCCTTTTCGGGGTATGGTGTTTTTATTTTTCTTCAATCGTAATCAATTGGTCCGAGTGGAACATTGCGGCGGGGGAAATTACTTTTTCGTCCATTGGAATGTTGTTTCCGTATCTTTCTTTCATTTTGGTTTGAACAATGTTGTCTGTGAGGTTAAAGTCCGAAAGCCGTTCGAGTTGTCCGATTTCAATATCAGCCGTTTGTTTATAGATCTTCCAAACGAGTTCGGAGCAATAAATTTTATCGTCCGACCATTCGAAATAAATGTCATAGGATTTTCCTTTAAACTGCTCTCCCGTTTGTTTCATTTTTATTACAACATCCGGAGTCAATATCTTGTCGGCATTTTTCAATCGTTTTATGACATAGTATCCTTTTTCTCCACGGTTTATCCATTCTTTCAAAGGAGTTAGTTTTACAGGCTGAACCGCTTCATAAACAAAATACTGTCCGTCATCTTTGTAAATAATGCCCATGTGGCTGTACTTAGAATTTGTTGCTAATTGAATGGCTTTACTTTGACTTGATTTTGAAGTCTGGAAAATGATGTCTCCATTCCGAATTGTCTGTCCGGGTCTTTTTTTATCCTTGTCAGAACCACGGTTTGAACAACCCAATAGGATTGTTAACCCGATAAGCAGAATTGTAAACGATTGTCGCATTGTTTTATGTGTGTTGCCACGGGCAAACCCGATTGGCAATTAAACAGTATCTAAAATCAACTACCTCGGGGCAATCCCGATAATTATTGGAACACGAGGTATTCAAATGAATAAACCTTAACTCATTTCAATGCAGAGCCCTTCGATATCCCGATAATTTGGGATCAGGACAGGCGTTGGGGAATAAGCCCCATTTAATGGAATTCAATTTGTCTTAACATAGAATATCCTTTGCGGAAGAAGCAGTGTTTTTTAATCTACATAAAGTTTAGTGCCTTTTCCTAATTCCTTTCCATCAACAATAAACCTGATCTGTTTCTGTGATTTTGGTACCTGGACAATAAGAAAGGGAGCTAATGCTTTATCGTCATTTTCATGATTAGAGTTCACAAGATTATATTCCACAACCAAACTTTCCTTGTTTTCCTTAATTCCAATCAATTCAATATCATCAAGTCCGTTTTTGTCTTTGTCGGAATGGAAAGCCTCGATCAGCATTTTCTTTTTATAAAGTCCTTTTTCGTTAAGTTTATATTTTTCCCGGAAATCTGCCGGCAGATAGTCTTTGTTAAAAAATTTATTGAAACAAACGATTTGTAAATTCGGAACAGGTGAGTCTGTGCCTTCCGCAATAATAGTATACTCCACTTCCTTCAAGAGACTATCCTGAGCATAAATTTCATTAAAAGTAAGGAGTGATAACATGCAACACCATAGTATGACTTTCATTTTAATAGTTTTGATTTTAGTATGTGATAAAAGCTTAATATCCACGAATTTTCCTCGATTTTTGACCCCGGCCTAAAGGGTGAATCAAGGAAAATCAGGCTCCCTTTAGGGCCGGGGTAAAACTGATTTTCCGGGAAACAAGGTTAAAGTAATATTTATCATGTATTAATAGTTTTGATTTATTTGTTTTCATTGGATTTAATTACCAGGATGTGATCCAAAAGATCTTTGGTTACCATTTTTGGTTCTCTGGTATTACAGGTACTTTTTTCACTACACTTAAACAAGCCTGAATAAATCCATTGTTTCCCTAAGAAAACAACACAAAAACAAAGGCGATAATTGCCGGTAACGCCTGGACTATAAATATTTTCCGGGAAGCCGTTATGGCTCCGTATACTCCTGCCACGATTACACAACCCAGAAAAAATAAACGAATGTTTGCAGTCCACTCCGGGTCTGAGATCAGAAACGACCAGATCAATCCGGCCGAGAGAAAACCGTTGTATAGCCCCTGGTTGGCGGCCAGCGCTTTTGTGGGTTTAAACAATTCTGCGGGAATGTTTTTAAACGTCTTCTTCCCTACTGTTTCCCAGGCAAACATTTCCAGCCATAAAATATACAGATGTTCCAATGCGACCAAAGCGGTCAATACTTGTGCTATTATGGCTACCATTTTTCTTTTGTATTACCCGGAATAATTATTCCGTATGACTAAAGTAAGTAAAATTATAATGAATTCCGTATGGAAAGTTCGGGCAGGAAGTTTTGACAAGCGCAAACTTTGACGTATACACACAAGATGGTTTGGAATTTCAATCCCCCCGTAGCTACGCTGGGGGTTCCCATACTTCGACTTGGTTAGGCACCAGTGTCTTCAGATGAAGAGAGGAGCCTTTTCTATTATTACTCTACAAGACTAAAAGCGGGAGGTTCGGGTTGCAGGGTATTAATGCGGAAAGAATCAACTCTCACGAGGTATTCAAACGAACAAACCTTAGCCCATTTCGATGCAGAGCCCTTCGATAAACTCGGGACAGACTTCGGGGAATTCATACTATTTAATGGGGTTAAAATATAAAGTTGATGGGCACTCGTTGCAAACGAGCGCCAGAGTTTCCCCGTGTTACCTGAATAACCTAATACCCAAATCAACTCATTAACCAAACCACCTGTTTTAGTCCTTGGCATCATTAATTTCTACCCAGTACCCATCCGGGTCGGTCATATAAATCTGTTTTACGCCATCTACCCTCTCGGTAACCGTTTGTTTTTCACCTTTCCAGCTTTCGTAGGCAATTTTGTTTTTATTCAGCACTTTAATAAAGTCCGGAACGGACGGAACGGAAAAGCAAAGATGGCTGTTTTTATCTTGCTTTACAGCCGTTGTTGCGCCCTGTATTAAATGTAAATGAGCATTGGAACCAATGGAAAACCAGGTGTGTTTGCCGTCATGGAATGGTTCTGGTATGGTATCTAACCCCACAATGTCCCGATAAAAGTGCGTGCTGTTGGCCAGGTCAACAACGTAAACGGCAATATGGTTGATAACGGCCTTGGGCTTCGCTTCCTGGGCACTGAGTTGAAGGGATAATAAAAAACAAAATGAAGTGAGGAGTAACAATGATTTTTTCATGAATGATAGATTTTGCAGGATGGTTTTTATATTAATATTCCATTGAAAAGGGAATAAAGATAATTAAAAGAATAAATACCATTTTCCTCCGGAATTATCAAATAAGAAAAAACCTGTATATTTAAAGTCAATTCAATGAATTACCCCCAACCAACTTCATATACGTGAAAAAATTACTTACACTACTTATTCTGACAATTTTACTTTCCTGTAAGAAGGACCCCCAGTGGAATTTTGATACTTTTTTTGACCAGGTATTTGGCTTAATTGAGGAGCGATCTATAAAAAAAGACGATATCAACTGGACGGCATTAAAACAAACGATAAAAGATTCTATAAAAACATTTAAATCCAACGACGATGTCTACCGGGCTATTGATTATACTGTAAAACTTATTGATGACGGGCACAGTATTTTTCTTCCATCATCGACTCCCAACCCTTTATTATCCGATACTTTGAAAATACCGGAAATAACATCAAAGGTTTTAGACGGTGATATAGGATATCTCAAACTAACAGGGTTTCTTGCCAATGATAGTATTAGTACAATATATACACAGAACATCCGTAAATCTTTAATGAAATTAGATAAAGAACATAATTTATCAGGCTGGATTATAGACCTTAGAAAAAATAAAGGAGGTAAACTATCTACCGAATGCCTGGGCGTAGCTCCCTTATTTCAAAAATCATTAGTGGGCATTGCCAAAAACAATAAAAATGAATTTATAGAGATTTCCTGCTTTCCGGATGCTTTCTATTTTGGTGATTATAAAATGGATAGCATTACTTCTGATACGTTATTATTAAACAAAAATAAAAAAATTGCTGTGTTAGTTGGAAACAACACCGCAAGTGCCGGAGAATTTATTAGCCTTGCCTTTAAGTTTCAGGACAATACAAAAGTATTCGGTGAAAAAACGAGAGGAATGACATCTCACCTGGAATTAATATCGTTTATGAGTGATGCAAAACTTTTGTTGGCCTCAAAAAACTATTGTGATAAAAATAAAGAAGTCATCCACGGCAGTATTGAACCGGATATAAAATGTGATTTGAAAGAAAGTACGGAAAAAGCTATACAATGGATAAAAGATGCTTCTTAGTATTTTTATGATCTCACCTGGCGCTTGTCTGCAACGAGTCTCTTTACCGTATACAACGTTTGTAACACCCCCTCCACAAAATACCCCAGAAATATAAAGCCCGGAAACGGGTATAATCCGTTATGATTGCTAAATTTGAGAACTGATATGCAAACAGCTATTATTCTAAAATCCTAATTTAACACGATAACAATGAAATTACTAGCCAGATTAAGTGCTCTTACCGTGCTTTTTATCATTTCCGCTTGCAGCATTAATGTAAGCCCGACGGTTAAAACCGACCTGGAAAACGCGGAAATCAGCGTAAACCAAACCGGTAAACGCCCTAAAAATGTAATCCTGATGGTTGGAGATGGCATGGGAGTTACCCAGGTTTCCAGCGCGATATACAGAAATAAAACACTCAATGTAGAACGGATTACCAACGTAGGCTTCAGCAAAACCAGTTCTTCTTCCGAACTGATTACGGATTCTGCCGCGGGGGCCACTGCTTTTTCCATAGGTGAAAAAACATATAACGGCGCCATTGGCGTAGACAAGGACGGAAAACCGAAAGAAACGCTGCTGGAACTTTTGGGTAACGATGGTTATTCCACCGGGCTTATTGCCACCTGCGCTATTACACATGCCACCCCGGCCAGCTTTTTTGCCCACCAGCTGAAAAGAAGTATGGAAAACGAAATTGCTGCCGATATGGTCAACGCCCCGGTAAACCTTTTTATCGGCGGAGGGAAAAAGTATTTTGAAAACCGTGTAGACGCTAAAAAGGAACCTTTTGATAACCGAAACATCATCAAAGAACTGGAAGACAAAGGGTTTTCATTTGTCAATACTTTGCAGCAACTCGAAGCTACCTCCGGTAAGGTAGGCTATTTTATTGCGGACGACCAGCCGGAGTCCATCCTTAAAGGGCGTGACGATATTTTGCCGCGTTCCATAGCGCCATCCATCCGTCACCTGCAAAACGAATCGGACAAAGGGTTCTTCCTCATGGTAGAAGGCTCACAGATCGATTGGGGTGGCCATGCTAATGATGCGGAATATATTATAACGGAAATGATTGATTTTGACAAAGCCATTGGCAAGGCACTGGACTTTGCGAAAAAAGATGGTAATACGCTCATTGTCATTACTGCCGACCACGAAACCGGGGGCTATTCCCTCCCGTCCAAAGATGGTAACTACAATGACCTGGACGGAAAATTCACCACGGGCGGACACACCGGGGTTATGGTCCCTGTTTTTGCCTATGGCCCGGGCTCAGAAGCTTTTCGCGGTATTTATGACAACCACCAGATCTATCATAAGATCAGGCAGGTTTTGGGGAAGTAGTTGGCCCGTGAGCATTACAAATGCAGAAGATAATCGGTGCTCGTTGCAGATGAGTACCTATGTAGAATACTTACGGTAATTCACTACTTTTGGGTTGTAATGGAATTATTATCATTATTTACAGATAACACAACCCTATAAAACCCCGCTTTTAAGATGAAAGAACTATATGAGCATATTTGTAAATTTATTGTTCTGAGTGACGCTGAATTTGAAGAGATCGCTTCTTATTTCGAACGGGTTTCGTTGCGCAAAAAGGATATCATTTACCGGGCGGGAGATAAAACTCTGGATCACTACTTTGTTATTAATGGTTGTATGCATATGTACTTTATTAATGACAGGGGAGCTGAACAAACAATACAGTTTGCCATTAAGGATTGGTGGATAACAGATTATTTAGCCTTTCAGCATAAAACGGTTTCGAAGTTTTATATCCAGGCGGTAGAACCTTCGGATGTTCTTCGGATAAGCGAGCAAAAACAGGAAGAACTATTAAAGCGGTTTCCTCAAATGGAGACGTATTTCAGAACGATTTACCAGATTGCCTATGGCGCTGCTTTAATGCGGATGAAATACATTTTCAGTTATTCCAAGGAAGAAATTTACTTTAAGTTCAGGGATGCGTTCCCGGATTTTGTACACAATGTTCCGCAATACCTGGTAGCTACTTATCTGGGGCTATCTCCGGAATACGTTAGTAAATTAAGGCGGAAAAGCACTTCTTGAACCAGTTCAATTTTATTGCCGGACATTGCACATATCTTTGTTCCATAAATTGAAAATCAAATCATTATGGAGCCAAGGATTCAGATAGACAAACTACAACCGGAAGCGTATAAGGCCATAATAGCCCTTGAAGGACATATGTCTAAAATAAGCGAACTTTCCGCCACGCATAGAGAGCTCATAAAAATAAGGGCCTCACAAATCAACGGCTGTGCATTTTGTATTGCCATGCATACCAAAGATGCTTTGAAATATGGGGAAACACAGGAACGGATATTTCTTTTGAACGCCTGGAAAGAGACAGATCTGTTCTCTGAAGAAGAAAAGGTTATTTTATCCATAACGGAAGAAATTACTTTTATACATCAAAACGGGCTTACGGAAAACACCTATAACCGGGCTATTAATCTTTTTTCGGAAACTTACCTGGCACAAATTATTATGGCCGTAACGATGATTAATGTCTGGAACAGGATAGCTATAAGTACTCATAAACCAATTATACACTGAGAATTATGAATAAAAGTTTAACAGTAGCCATTATTTTATGCGCCACCCTTTTAGGGAGTTGTAATGAAAAGAAGCCGGAAAACGCTGCTATGCCGCAATCCGACCAAAGTAATCTGACCAATAGCAATGGCAAGGCGACAAATGATCCGGTACATGCTACCGCAACGGAAGCATCTCAAAAACTAAAGCCGTTAAATCCGGACTTACCGACGATAGGAATACTCATGTTCAACGGTGTTTTAATGACCGAAGTTACCGCCCCGCTCGATGTGTTCTCCAAAAATTCGGAAACAGGTAAACCGTTGTTTAATGTGATTACCATTGGGGAAAGCTACAATATGATAACCTGTGAAGAAGGTTTAAAGATGTTTCCTGATTATACCTATAGCAACGCGCCGGTGCTGGATGTCGTCATTGTACCCAGCGCCTATGATATGACGACTAAAGTCAAAGACACAAAATTACTTGAATTTATTACCAGGCAGAACACGAACACGGATTATACGGTAAGCAATTGTGCCGGTGCATCGCTTCTTGGAGCAACGGGCATTGCGGATGGTAAAAAAATAGTGACCTGGATAGGCGGCGGTAATGATTTGCAAAAGAATTATCCCAACCTGCTGGTCCAGGATGATTCGGAGGTAAGTTATGTAGAGGACGGGAAGTTTATATCTTCGAACGGTAACCTGGCTTCCTATATTTCTTCCCTGGAACTGTTAGAAAAACTAACGGACAAGGAACACAGGAAAACCGTAGAGTCTCATTTATACCTGGACAGGTTGCAACGTTGGAAAAACTAATTGTTGTTTATACGGGATGTATAAAATTCCGCCTGGTGCTCGTTTGCAACAAGCGCCAGGTTAAACCTTTGGTTTAGTTTAGTATTCCGTTCTCTTCAGTAAGGATAATGGGTTTACCATCGGTAATGACAATAGTATGCTCATGCTGTGCCATATAACCGCCTTTATTCCCTACCATTGTCCAGCCATCGGCAAGGGTATCGGCATAGGTGGAGTTCGTAGCAATAAAAGTTTCGAGAGCTACTACTGAATTTTTCCGGAACCTTCTCCGGTCGAATTTGTTTTTGTAATTCAAAAGATCTATGGGTTCTTCGTGCAGGCTCCGGCCCACACCGTGACCGGCAAGATTTTTAATTACTCTATACCCGTTCTTTTTGGCTTCGGTTTCCATTAGTTGTCCTATATCCGAAATCCGAACGCCTCCGCGGATATGCTCCAGGGCTTTCCTCAAAATTTCTTTGGAAGCATCGACGAGTTTTTGGTGTTGGTCAATATCTTCCCCCAAAACAAACGATCCGCCATTGTCTGACCAATACCCGTTAAGTTCGGCAGAAACATCTATGTTTACCAGGTCACCTTCTTTAAGAATACGTGTGGCGGACGGTATGCCGTGACAAAACTCCCCTCCTACACTTATACAGGTGTGCCCCGGAAAGCCATAGGTAAGGAAAGGCGCAGATTTCGCCCCGAAACCCGAAAGAACTTTTGCTCCGTAGTCATCGAGCTCTTTGGTAGACATTCCCGGACGGGCATAATTTGTCATTTCCCGGAGTGTACAGGCCACCGCCTCACTTGCCCGTTGCATACCTGTTAATTCGGATTCTTTGGATATGGACATAGATATTGTTTTTATAAGTAGTATACAAAAGTACAAACAAAAGCCTTTTGGGCAAAGCTATTCGTGCAGCCTCCACACTGGCTCTCGTTTGCACCTTAAATCCGCAACTCCGGATACAAATGAAAAGATACCCTTTTGGATAGCTTAAGGTAGGTAAAAAAGGGGGGTGGTTCCTTTTTGGAAACAAAAATGCTTGACCACAGGACGTATTTTCCCCTTGAAGGAACTATCCTTTTAAGGCAAAAACCAATATTTTCAAAGAGCGACTGCCGCAGACCTCCTATATTTTCAAAGCTATATCCCCATATATTTTTAAGTGCCATTGCCTTGAATGATACACCCATTTAGCTGGTATGGCAATAAACCTGAAGATAAACTTTTTAATTCTAAAGGAAGGCAGGAGTCCCTTAACCTTTTTGGAAAACGCCTGGATGATATAATGGTAAAGGTTGCGACAAATTGCTGTTATTTGTAAGTAAACAAGATTCTGTTCCAGTATAGAGAACGGTAATTTCCCCCATCCAAAGTCATTTTTCAGCACATCGAACTCTTTTTCTATGGTTCCCCGTTGATTGTAGTCATACACGGTATCGTCCACTTTGCTTTCTTGATCGTTGGTGATGATCACCCAATAATTACAGGCTTCCCCCGTAAAAGCATTGATCTGCCCGGCTCTTCTTTTTTCCTTGGTGACGATAAACCTGTAGGGCCTTAGTTCTCCCTTTGATTTGGTATCCCTTGCCGCCCGTTCAAAAGGGACGTAAAATGTTTCTCCCCTGAAAGTGTCCTCCTTTTTTTATCCATTTGTTTCCATTGTTTTACCGAAGCTATAGTACTGGCCAAGCCTGCGGACATCCTAGCCTTGATGTAAAATTTGTCCGTATGTTTTTCAACGACCTTGATGATCTTGAAAGTGTACGAAGCGCTGTCTGCCCTAAACCTGTTTACTTTGATGCCCTTTCAAGCTGCCCAAACATACGCTCAAGGGTTTCTTCTTGCAATATGGCGGCGTTGCTCCTCCCATTTCGATTTTCCACATAGACTATTTTTGAGCCAACAAGCCCAACCCCGGGTATGTAACCAAGTTCTTTGTGGTAGGTACGTTCTGCATCCTGCTTTTTGGTAAAACAAACCGTGTTGTCATAGTCCAGGTCGACTTTGTTTTTGGACAAGCCAAATAACCTGTTCAATACCGAAAGGTTTAAATCCGACAGTTTTTCATGGATAGCAAAGTGGTGTTGGAATTGCCCTCTTGGTGTAGAAAAAAAGTTTCCTGGCATTGCCAGTTCCTTTAACCTGCCCAGAACCCTGTCCGGACTAGGAACTTTTAAAAAAGGGGATTGAGACAGGCTTGGCTTAAAATTTCCGGACAAATCTTCGGCGCAATCCCCACCACAAAAGAACACAGACCAATAACTGTATAAAATATCCCGCCAATCATAACAACTTTGGGAACCAAGACTTGGGAGCTGTTCGTTGAGCAATTGGCCCAAGCCTTGCCGGT
>NZ_JBRKIT010000048.1:0-238287 GCF_052983395.1 Sinomicrobium halophytocola | reverse complement strand
ACCACAACGATGGTTGACAACCAGGATGGCACCTATACGTTTACCAACGCCAACGGTGAGACGATCACAGTTGACGTGCCGAACAGTGTAGTAGATAACATCACTAACGAAGGCGATATTTTTAACGCCATCGAAAACCTGATCAAGAATGTTGGCGGCAATGTGTACTATGATGGCGATCAATTCACCTACCTTGATGAGAACGGGGAAACCCAGACCATCAACTTTGAGGAAATAGTAAAAGAGAATGAAACACTTACCGTACTGGAAGGAAACAGTAAAGGAGCTTTGACATATACGGACGAAGAGGATAATACTACGGTAATAAAGGCGGTGATGCCCAAATTCTTCTATATGCCAAGTATCATTTTTGATACATCCACTCCTGCCAATAGGCTAACAAGAAACTTACACCAGGAGTATATAGATCAATTCGGTACCCCTGTGGTAAGTAGTGCGGGTGCAGCTACTCCTATTCCTACTCTCGAAGCCAATGAAGTGGAATACTATATCACTTATTACGATACCGATGTGTTTGCAAACCTGAGTATAGATGCTAATGGGGTATTGACCTATGATGTTATCGGAAATGCCACACCAACCTCATTTATGAATATTGTATTCGTCGTAAAATAAGACAGGGATGATTCGAAATATAAAATATAGATCCATAGTAATATTCGGCTGCCTTATGCTCTTTTTAGGCGTATGGCAGGTACAGGCCCAGTTTACCATCACAGACGATTTTAAAGGAAGCGGTACGCCGGATATTGTAATCGGAGACGACGCAAAGTTCACTTCCGGGGACGAGGACCCGGTAAATCAGGGATGGCTAAGGCTCACCCCGGCACAGACGAATAAAAAGGGATACGCTTTTATAAATAAAACTTTTCCATCAAGTCTTGGGGTGTTGATCGATTTCGAGTATAAAAACTGGAGAGATAATAGGGATGCGACATACAATGGAGCGGATGGGTTTAGTATATTCCTCTTCGATGGTACAATAGATAAAAATAACTTTCGACTAGGAGGCTATGGAGGGTCATTGGGATATGCACAACATACTGGTGCCGTTCCTCCCGTTAATCAAGGCCTTAGCGGAGGATATATTGGCATAGGAATTGACGAATATGGAAATTTTGCAAATCCTGGTGATGGAGGAAAAAATGGTGGCCCTGGGCTCAGACCGAATTCTATTGTCTTAAGAGGGCCTACCACCAATAATTCTAGTACTACAAACAAATACTTAAATGGCGTTACCATAAAAGACGGCGAGGTACTTGGAATAACGAATAATATCGGAGATACACGTTTTGATGACATAGATTACAATACCTATGTGACCACCAGACCCGATAATGAGACTTTCTATCGAAGGGTGCAAATTGAAATAATGCCTACTGGAACCGGATTTTACAATATTGTTGTGCGCTGGAAAAGAAGTATGGCGTCTAATTTTACCCAACTTTTTTCATACACCACGGACCAGGCTCCTCCTTCAACTTTAAAACTCGGGTTTGCTGCATCTACGGGAGGAGGGATCAATAATCATGAAATCCGTAATATACTCGTTACAACCCCTGGTAACCTCCGGGTTACCAAGTTGGTGAACAAAGATGTACTGAGGTCTGTTCCCGGGTCCGGCAACGAGAATGAAGTGGTTTATACTATAGAAGTAAATAATGATACACCCGCTGCATTGTCCAGAATAGATGTAGAAGATATACTGACGGACGGGGACAATAATCCCATTCCGGAAGGTATGTTGAGCATAACCAATATAAGTCACAGTGGCTTTACAAGTACAGATTTGCCCTCGCCGGGAACAGGTTCCCCGATTACCAGCGGATCATTTACCGGGACCCTTGGACTTGCGGCCAATTCATCGGGAATAATTACCGTGACCGGGAAATTGAATGAGATCCCTGTCGGGAATTTGCTTCAAAACACCGTGACGATCAAAAACGACGAGATCACGGACCAGGACCTTGAGAACAATACTTCCACGGTAAGAACACCGGTCTATGCGGAAGGGGTAGACCTGGTTATCAAAAAAAGTACCGATGACGAATGTTTGGATATGGCTAATGGTAACAGGTTTACCCTGACAGTTTCCAATGTGGGTATAAATGATCTTCAGTACAGCCAGACCAATCAGATTATAGTTAGAGAAGAACTTCCCGCAGGGGCAACAATGAGCAATAGGAGCAGTGATGGATGGTCATATTCGGTAACTGGCAATACCCATACTTTTATCAGGAACGGCAGCGGGACCCTTCGTTCCGGAAGGTCTGCCCCTCCCATAACGTTTAAGATCAATTCCAGTTCCGGGTATACGAATACGGCAGAAGTGGAACTAAGCAGCAATTCAGGTACGAATCCGGAAAATATAGAACCCCCGGAAAACCAAGGTAACAATACGGATTCTGTGATCATAGGTGCACAGCCCTCTGCACCGGGAGTAACATCCCCGCTGTATTACTGTAAAGGAGATGTTGCAACTTCCCTGGTTGCCACGACCACGGCAGGGAATATACTTTCCTGGTATACCGACATAAACGGCGTTCCCCTGAATAATGCGCCGGTGCCGAATACAAATAACGTGGGATCTGTAATTTACTATGTTAGTCAGACCAATGGTAACTGTGAAAGTGAACTCTCTGAAATAGAAGTTATTGTCCTTGAAAAGCCGGAACCGGGAAGTATTGCAGGTATTCAGGAAATATGCGGTAGTACGCAGCCCACCGGTATAAGTTCCGTAAATCCGGGAACCGGGTTCGGAACGATTAGCTACCGATGGGAGTTTTCAGAAGATGAAGGGACTGTATGGGAGGAAATAGACGGTGCCCATGGCGCTACCTTCCAGCCTTCAATAATTACAAAAAGCTCCACATATCGCCGGATAACCGTAGCTACAAATGCTGACGGGTACAGTTGTGAATCCGTTCCTACGAATGAAGTAACGGTAACCACAAAGAACTGTAAGCTTTTTACCAACCCCATGCTCCCTTCAAAAGCAAAACAATAAGGATATGAAGAAAAATACACACATAAAAATTATTGCAGTCTCGGTCCTTTTGTTGCAGGCATTCCGGATATCCGGGCAAACCGTAAACACCGGAGAACTGTCCGTTGCACCCGGAACCCAGGTATCTACCATGGAAGATTTCGATAACAGGGAAAGCGGAACGGTAAGCAACGACGGGGAGTTTTACATCTACGGAAACTTTAACAACGATGGCCTGGTAAGCTTTACCCCCGGAACAAAGACCGGAATCACACTTTTCAAGGGACTTTACGGGGCACAGTCCATAACAGGGGAGATGCCTTCGGATTTTTTCCATGTACTTTTTGACAATCCGTCCACCCAACCCGCCTTTCACCTTTCCGGGGATATCGGTATCTCCGGAAAGGCCCAGTTTCAGGACGGTATTGTAGATGGGGATGTGTACGGCGGATTGGTCACTTTTCAACAAGGGGCTTCCCATGAATTGGTTTCCGATATCAGTTTTGTAGACGGGCAGGTACGTAAAACAGGGGACGAACCATTTGATTATCCTATAGGGGACGGAGGTTATTACCGAAGGGCATCCATATCCGAACCTTCCGATACGGACGACCATTTTACCTCGCAATATATCCTGAAAAACTCCAGTACACTCTATCCGCATTCGGATAAGGAAAATAATATAGAGCTGGTAGATAATACGGAATACTGGGAGATAAACCGGACTAACGGAACATCCGGTATCGTACTTACCCTTACGTGGAATGAAGAGACCACGCCATCGGATATTTTAAACGAAGAAGATGGTAAAGCCATACACATTGTACGCTGGGATGCTGTCAATAAAAGATGGAAAGACGAAGGAGGTGTGGAAAACCGCGATGAAAAGACGGTGACTACGGCGGTATCCGGCTATGGTATATTCACTTTTGCCAAAGTAATGATAGAAGAAGAGGATCCGGACAGCGGCCTGGTGATCTATAATGGCGTGTCCCCCAACGGGGACGGCAGGAACGACTTTTTCTACATAAAAGGTTTGGAAGAATATCCCGAAAACACAGTAGAGATCTACAACCGATGGGGGGTAAAAATATACGAAGCGAAAGGATATAATAATACCAATGTCCGGTTTGACGGGTATTCGCACGGACGTGCTACGATAAATAAAGGCAGGTTATTGCCTAGCGGTACATATTTCTACATCCTTAAGTATAATGACCATAACATATTAAGAGATACATCCGGGTATTTGTATATCAACTAACCCTGCAAATGTGGTATAGAAGAGCGGGAAATGAATACGTTTTAGATTCCCGGAAAATGAAGCAGTAAAAAATAAGACAGATGAAGAAGTTTTTTTCGGTATTGGGATTTTTGATAACATGCATTGGTTTTGCACAGCAGGAACCCCAATACACACAGTATATGTACAACACCATTAGTGTTAACCCGGGTTATGCCGGCACCAGGGGAGCTACCAGCATGCTGGGATTGTACAGGCAGCAATGGGCAGGCTTGGAAGGAGCGCCTAAAACAGCACAGTTTTCCATACATTCCCCGATCAGTTACCAGGGGCACGGCTTGGGATTGTCCATCATTAATGATGAAATAGGTCCGTCGAGAGATACTTATGTCAATGCCAGTTTTTCCTATAAATTGCAACTGGATTACGATACCTGGCTGAACCTGGGAGTTATGGCCGGGGGAAGTTTTCTGGATATAAACTACGATAAACTGAATATCCATGACGAGGGAGACCCGCAGCTAACCGGAAGGCTGAGCAAATTTTCGCCGAACATTGGTGCAGGAGCCTATTTGCATTCCAGCAACTGGTATGTAGGACTATCGGTTCCAGCCTTGCTGGAAACGAATTTCTATGACGATATTCAGCAATCCGTAGCCAAGGAAAAAATGCATTTTTATCTTATAGGAGGATACGTTTTTGATCTTAACCCCATGCTGAAATTCAAACCGGCAGCCCTGGTCAAAGCAGTAAGCGGTGCCCCTCTGGGAGTGGATGTTTCGGCCAATTTTCTGTTTAATGACAATTTTACTCTCGGAGCCGCATATCGCTGGGATGCCAGCGTGAGCTTTCTGGCAGGTTTCAGTATCACCGAAGGGCTGCATCTGGGATATGCTTACGACTATGATACCACGCGATTAGGAAATTACAATTCCGGGTCACATGAAATATTTGTCCGGTTCGAATTTATTTCCTCATCCCGGAACCGAATGGTTTCCCCGAGATTTTTCTAACCCAAGCAACAAAATACGATGAATAAAATACTACACATAACATTTCTTCTTTTCCTGTGCAATTCCCTGTTCGCTCAGGAGGCTAAAAAAGCCCGTGCGGATAAAGATCATGACAAGTTTGCCTATATCCGTGCCAGTGAATTATACGAGAGGCTTCTGGAGAATGGCTATGAATCCAAAGATTTGTACAGCAAGCTGGGCGATACCTATTACTTTAACGCTCGTTATGCGGAAGCCCTGCCATATTACCGGAAAATGATGTCTTACGAAGGAGAAACAGAACCGGAATATTATTACCGGTATGCCCAGTGTCTTAAAGCAGATAAAGAGTACGGGGAAGCGGATAAAGTTCTGGATAAATTTTACAACCTTGTAGGTCATCCGAAAGAAGATAATGCAAAGTTGCTCCAATTTGTAGAAAACCTGGAAAACGGGTCACCCCGGTATGTTTTGACCGATGCGGGGATCAATACCGCATATGCCGATTTCGGCACCGGTTTCTACGGTAAGGACCAGGTAGTATTCGCTTCGGCCAGGGATACGGGGATCTTTGTAAAAAGGACCCATAAGTGGAATCAAATGCCCTTTCTTAAACTATATACCTCGACTATAGACAGTACCGGAATACTTACAGCCCCGGAAAAATTAAAAGGAGAGGTGAATTCCAAATACCACCAGACTACAGCGGTGGTGACAAAAGACAAGAGAACCATGTACTTTACACGGAATAATTACCGGAAAGGAAAGTTTCGGAAATCCGAAGACGGTACGAACCATTTGAAAATATACAGGGCTACCTACACAGACGGGGAGTGGGGGAATATAGAAGACCTTTCTATAAACGACGATGCGTATTCCACGGCCCATCCGGCATTAAGCCCGGATGACAAACATCTTTATTTCGTTTCCGATCGCCCCGGGACCCTTGGAAATACGGATATTTTTGTTACGGAAATATTGGACAATGGTAACCTTGGGCCTGTACAAAATCTTCGGGCGGATATAAACACCCCAGGGAAGGAAACTTTCCCCTTTATGGATGAAAACGGCAGGCTTTACTTTGCATCCAACGGACATAACGGCTTAGGCGGACTCGATATCTTCACGGCTATCCGCGACCCTTTCGGTCGTTACAGGATCGTAAACCTGGGAAGTCCGGTAAACTCCGTGATGGATGACTTTGCTTTCATAATGCGGGGTGACGGAAGAGGATTTTTGTCCTCGAACCGGGGGCAGGAAACCGGCTTTGATAATATCTATGCCCTTTCCGAAAAAGAACCCCTTAATCCGAAGGCAACCCTTTGCGGATTGGTCAGGGATAGTATAACAAAAGAACCTTTGTCCGATGCAAAAGTGACCCTTTACGACCGGGATAATGAAATGTTAAACGAGGTTCTGACCGATGCTTCCGGGAATTTTTGTATTCCCGTATGGCCTTTTACCAATTATAACTTAAGGGGAGGTAAAGAAGAATATCAAAGCAGGGAACATTGGATAAATGAGCTGGAAAACGATGAAAAAAGAGAAGTGGTGATAGATCTGGTCAGGGACGGTGTACAGGTAACCACGGGTGACGATCTAACGGAAAAACTTGGACTGAAACCCATCTATTTCGATTTTGATGGCTCGGGAATACGAAAAGTATCCGAAATAGAGCTTGGTAAGGTTATTGAGGTGATGAAACAGTATCCCGGCCTGGTCATAGAAGTACGCTCACATACCGATAGCCGCGGAAGTGATACCTATAACATGGCGCTTTCCGAAAGAAGGGCCAGGGCTACGGTAAATTATATACTGAATAAAGGAGGCATTTCCTCCGACCGAATCAGTAGTAAGGGCTACGGGGAAACCGAACTTATAAATCCCTGCACAGATGGTGTGTCATGTACCGAAGAACAACATCAGCAGAACAGGAGAAGTGAATTTATACTGATGCAAATGTAATTTTGTATTCGTATTTTAAACTCCCGGAATACACTTTTTAAGGATAATCTTTTGTCCTTTGAATATATTCTGGCAGTAGTAATATTTTTTTTAAGGGTTTTATTTTTTTTTGCAGTCATTATAATACAGCTTGATTGTTTATGAAAATGATGGGACATGCATACGTTTTCGGAATATACGACATAGCCTGAAAAGACATAAAAATCAAGCCAAAATTGAGGTTAACGTACTTTTACATAATGTTATAGCAGATTAAAATCTGAAGTAGAGTGAAATAAGATTTAATAATATTCGTTAAACTACGAACAATGGCCCCACCCCATGATATTGGTTACTGTGCGTAGTATGTGCTAAATGAATAGAAAAGATGAAGAGAGAGGAAACAAACAACCGGACAAAAAAAAGAAACAATGTGATCCCGGGCAAAGAGGATCTTAGTGTTAAGGAAGTTTTGAGAAATCTGAAGGAAATTCTGAACCTTCGAACGAATAAGGAATTATCCGACGTACTCGGGGTAAGGGCCAATACCATATCCACGTGGAAAAAGAGGAACAGCTTGGATTATAGCAGGCTTGTTGCCATGGGAAAACATCACAAACTGGACCTTAATAAATTATTCTCTAACAATGTGTTCGAACCTAATACGGTAAAGGATATTATTGCCGTTCCGAGGGAATTACAATACCAATATGTATCACAAATACAGGACAGGGATTTTTTGGATAGTCTGCCCAGATATCGTTTTCCGTTTTCTTCTGCGGAAAATGCAAGGGCCTTTCAGGCCACCGATTTGTCATCGTCCATGACCTTTAAAGGAATATCCTATGTAGTCGGGGAACTGTTGGAAAACGCGGAGGCTTTCGTTGCCGGAAAAACATATATTGTGGTCAACCGCCAACAGGGAATATTCATAGGCCAGATAGAGAAGGACAAAAATGATAAAGCGCGGGTCCATATAATAGCCAATAATCATAAAATAATACCCGTAAACGTGAGCATGATGCGCGGAGAGATTATAGAAATATGGAAAGTCACCAGCATAATCTATCAGGATTTTGTGGACGCATAAAGTATAAAGAGATTATAAAGCAAATACAACCGATAACTATCGGGTAGCTGCTTTGGTTTTAGGTAAAAGGAAAGGTAGAAATCTTTCCTTTTTTATTTGTAATTTAGAATTTCTTTTCGGTCCCGATAATTATCGGGATTATAGTGGATTTTTGTTCCAGACGAGGCGGATTTGGTGCGAATAGCCGTGGCTATTCAAAGAAAACACGACAAAGTATAGGACAAAAAGGCATATAAAAGAACCGAAGGCGATGTCCTGAGTTTATCGAAGGGATAAAATTTAAACAGTTTCTTAGTCCCAGGAAATAAAGAAAACGGATATAATTACAAACCAACAAGTAGCTCATGCACGAATCTTTTTTTATTCAGGCCTTTATATATCTTGCCGGGGCGGTTATTATGGTCCCTATAGCCCAGTATTTTAAACTGGGTTCCGTATTGGGTTACCTGCTTGCCGGGATAATAGTCGGACCGTCTTTTCTGAAGCTGGTAGGAGAAGAAAGCCAGGATGTTATGCATTTTGCCGAATTCGGTGTGGTCATGATGCTTTTTGTCATCGGTCTGGAACTCGAACCTTTGCGTTTATGGCGAATGAGGCGCCGTATCGTAGGATTGGGAGGAGCCCAGTTGATCAGCACGGCCTTGCTGGTTTTTACAATCTGTAGCCTGCTCGGATATTCCTGGCAGGTTTCCCTTACCCTGGGGATGATCATATCCATGTCGTCTACTGCCATAGTGCTTCAGATACTTGAAGAAAAAGGATGGAACAAGACCATGGCGGGGAGGAGCGCATTTGCCGTGCTTTTGTTCCAGGACATGGCCATTATTCCTATTCTTGCCATTCTACCGTTATTATCTTTAAACGGAGGAAGTGCCGCTACCGAAAACACAACACTCTTAGGGCATCTTCCCGGATGGGGACAGACCCTGGCCGTAATTGGTGCCGTAACCATAATTATCGTAGCGGGTAAATACCTGCTATATCCCGTATTCCGGGCTATGGCACGGACACGTTTGCGTGAAATGTTTACCGCCATTGTACTGCTCCTCGTTGTAGGCATATCCCTTCTTATGCACCTCGTAGGGCTCAGTCCCGCCCTGGGAGCTTTCCTGGGAGGAGTGCTGCTGGCTAACAGCGAATACCGGCATGAGCTAGAAAGTGCCATAGACCCGTTTAAAGGATTACTATTAGGGCTTTTTTTTATGACCGTAGGATCTACCATCGATTTTCAACTGGTAATCCGGCAACCCTGGGTAATTACCGCTATGGTACTGGGGGTTATTGCCCTTAAAGCAACTGTACTGCTCCTGCTAGGGAAAATATTCAATATCCGAAATGCGCAAAACTTTATTTTCAGTCTCGGCCTTGCCCAGGTAGGGGAATTTGCTTTTGTATTGCTCAGCTTCAGCCTGGGAGAAGGGATAATTTCCGAAGAGTTAAATTCCCTCATGATGGCCACTGTGGCCATATCCATGGCCTGTACGCCTTTGCTTATGATGTTTAACGAAAAATTTATCCTCACCCGTTTATGTGCCGTTAGTTTAGAAGATAAGAAGGAGGACTATACGGACGTAGAGGAAGAAGAGAATCCTGTAATTATCGCGGGTTATGGTCATTTCGGAAATACGGTCGGGCGTTTTTTACAGGCACATAATATTCCGGTTACCGTATTGGATAACGACAGTGATAATGTGGATTTTTTAAGAAAAGTAGGCTTTAAAGTCTATTTCGGAGATGCTACAAGGCATGATCTCCTGGAAATTGCCGGAGCTACCAAAGCGGAAATTTTGATTATAGCTATCGGAGATGAAGAGAAACGGATGGCCCTTATAGAAACCGTTAAAAAACATTTTCCACATCTTTATCTGCTGGTCCGTGCAAAAGACCGGAATGAAGCCTATAACCAGATGAATGCGGGGATGATGCACATATACAGGGAAAGCCTGGATACCAGTCTTCGGCTTGGGGTAGATGCCCTCAAAATACTCGGCCATAAAAGACACGAAGCCGTAAGGGCGGCAAAGACTTTTTTTATTCATGATGAAAAGACACTCAAATACCTTTCCAGCATCCGGAACAATGAAGAATACATTATGGCCATACGCGAAAAAATGCAGGAGTTGGATATATTAATGAAAGCAGATAGTGAAGAGTTTCAGGTGGAAGTGGAAGAAGAAAACGGATAAGTATACTAACAAAGATACTTCCGCAAAGGTGTTAAAAATATGATAAAAGTAGTTGTGTTCCGTATTCAGAAGACGGTAAGAGTTGATTAAGCCGAAAATAAACTATATATTTAGAAAATATAGAATCCGGTATTTTCGTAACTTTCTGTTATTATAGTGTTTAATCCGAATATTGCTAGGGGATATTCATATTCTTATCTTATGATTGTCTCTGTATGCAGTATCCCGGAAAGAACCCGGGATCTTGTTTATATCAGGAAAACCATAACACATGCACAAAAAGCCCGTATATCTCGATTATAATGCTACCACTCCTTGCGATCCCGGTGTTGTGGATGCTATGATCCCGTATTTTTCAGAACATTTCGGCAATACGGCCAGCAGGGATCACAGTTATGGCTGGGAAGCGAATGAAGCGATAGAATTCGCCCGAAGGAAAGTAGCTCGTCTAATAGGGGCACCCTCCTCCGGTATGGTTTTTACTTCAGGGGCCACGGAAGCACTGAACCTGGCATTAAAAGGTATTTCGGACATAAATAATTCACGTAAAAATCATATCATAACCTCCCGGACCGAACACGAAGCCGTGTTGGATACGTGCCGGTATCTCGAAAAAAAGGGATGTGAGGTAACATATCTGGGAGTAGATACCTTCGGGAATATCGATCTGCAGGAACTGGAAAGAGAGATCAGGCCGGAAACCATAGCTGTGGTATTGATGTACGCCAATAACGAAACAGGACTTATTCACCCGGTAAGACAAATAGGAGAAATAGCCAAAAAACACCGTATCCTTTTCGTTTGCGATGCTACCCAGGCCGTAGGTAAAATTCCGGTAAATATTCCGGAAGACAATATAGACCTGCTGGCATTTTCATCTCATAAAATATACGGACCCAAAGGAGTAGGGGCATTGTATATGAACGAAGAGACCAGGAAAAGAATATCCCCGTTGCTCCACGGAGGAAAACATGAAAAAGGGCTTCGTAGCGGCACGTTAAACGTACCGGGAATTGTAGGATTCGGAAAAGCTGCGGAAATATCTTTCAGGCAGATGGAGACGGAAACCGATCATTTGGAACGGCTTCGTAATATAATGGAAGATATATTACTTGCCACGGAAGGGATTGCGGTTAACGGTAATACACGTAACAGGCTTTCGCACGTTACCAATATCTCCATTGACGGAATAGAAGGGGAAAGCTTTATATTGTCCCTCGCCATGGATATTGCCGTGAGCCGGGGAAGCGCATGTTCAGGAAATGTGCATACCCCTTCCCATGTTCTCCGGGCCATGGGAATGTCAGCCGAACAGGCCGGGAATTCCCTGCGTATAAGCCTTGGTAGGTTTACAACCGAAGAAGAAGCCCGTTTTGCTGCGGAAACCATAACAAAAGCAGTAAGAGAAAGAAGAAAAAGACAGTTGGAAATGACAAAGGACTGAATTCCTGTTGAACGTCTGTAGTGAATTAAAAAAACGGATCATTGAGTTTATCAAAAGAAATACGGCAAATAACAAAAGCCTACGACCTGGCAGCAGAACAAGGAAAAAGAACTGCCCTGGCCACGGTGGTACACGTTGAAGGATCGTCTTATCGCCGTCCCGGCGCCCGGATGCTTATTACCGAAGACGGTGAACTTACGGGAGCTATAAGTGGGGGCTGCCTGGAAGGAGATGCATTGCGTAAGTCGCTATTGGTCATCATGCAGGATTATCCCATGTTAGTAACTTATGATACCTCGGACGAAGATGATGCCGTTCTGGGAGTGGGTTTGGGGTGTAATGGCATCATACGCGTACTGATCGAACCCCTGCCCGGCTCCGCGTCCCCCAATCCCGTAGAATTTTTGAAGAAGCTGCAAAAAGACAGATACCCTGCCGTTCTGGTAACGCTTTTTTCCCTGGAAGATCACAGAAATAGTATACAAGGAACCCGCCTGCTTTTAAAAGAAGGAGGATCCTCCGGCGAATTAGATGGAACACTTCCCCAGGCAACGTTGTTACAGGAGAGTATGGATGTTTTGGAGAACGGGCATTCTGTTTTCAGAAAATACCAGACAGAACAGGGAGAAATAGCCGCTTTCATACAATATATTCCACCGGAAATAACCCTGCTCATTGCTGGGGCGGGTAACGACATTTTTCCCGTGGTAGAAATGGCGGATATACTCGGATGGGAAGTAACCCTCATCGATGGAAGGCCCAATTATGCAAACAAACAGCGTTTTTCTTCGTGTAATATTGTCATCGGTGAGCCGGAAAAAGTATTGGATGCCTTAAAAACAGACGACCGTACAGCCGTATTATTGATGACGCATAATTATAATTACGATAAGATATTGATGAGAAGATTATTGCAGGAGAATATTTCGTATATAGGCATGCTCGGACCACAAAAAAAACGGGAACGTATACTGGAGGAGCTTCGGAAAGAAGGAATGGAAATAGATGCTGTTCCGGCAAATGTTTTCAGCCCTGTGGGACTGGACATAGGAGCGGAGACATCCGAAGAAATAGCACTTTCCGCAATCTCGGAAATCAAAGCCGTTTTTTCCGGGAAACCGGGAACATATCTCAGGGATAACAAAGGAAGTATCCACGAAAGTAAAGGCACAGAACTAACGGATAAAATAAATGTAAATGCCTAAAGTATTATTTATTATTACTTTAAGCCTGATTCTGTTTTCCTGCCAGCGGGAAAGGCCGAAGGGTATTGTCATTAATTCTGTTACCGGAAATACACAAATAGACAGTATATACATCTCACAGGTGCCCGCCGAAGGAGATAAGTACCTTGCAGTTCTTTCTCCCGGAGATAAACACGTCAATATAAACAGCGTTGTAAAACATCCTGTAACCGCCAGGATATATACCAAAGACGATAAGAAAAGTTATGATATACTTTTGACGCCCGGCAAAGAACTGGATATCATTATAGAAAATGATTCCACGCTTCACACGAATAATTTAAGTGATTCCCTCCTGAATTATATTACCAGTAGTACACTTCCGTTTCTCAACGAGAACCTCAATATTTTGATGGGGAAAGACACTCCTAAAGATACCGTTGTTAAGATACTGGATGATTTTCGCTTGAAAAGAGATAGTGTCATTAACGTTTATGCAGATAAGCTTACCGGGGAAGAAACAGGTTTGATTAAACTATACAACTCTGTTAGGGTAAACAACTTTCTGCTTTATTACGGACTTGTTTTCAATGATATAGATCCGGGAGATGCTATCTTTGATTTTACAGAACGAATAGATCATAATGCTCCCTTTTTTAAAGGATATTATAATCTCGCATTGCTTAAACTGATGAGAGGATATCTTGTAACAAAAGATGCCCCGGAGAGCATAGGATCGTTTCTGGATTATGTGAATGAAAATACCGTTAATAAAGAATTACGGGATTGGTATAAAGTATGTTATGTCAAAGAATTGATAGAGCATTCCGGGCCGTGGAGAAAACATCTGGATAAATTCAGTGTTTCCGTATTGAAGGATATACTACAAAAGGAAAAGTCTAACAGGTTTTATAATGATCTTCGGGAAATTTCGGAACCCTACCTGTTAACCCGAAACGGAGAGATGGCTTATGATTTTGAAGCAGAGCAAATAAACGGTGAAAGCATAAAATTGTCCGATTTTTCAGGAAGTATTGTGTTTATTGATGTGTGGACAACCTGGTGCGGCCCGTGTAAAAAACAAAGGCCGGAAGTCATGGCCATGGCTGAGAAATATAAAGATAATCCGGAAGTAAAGGTGTTGATGATCTCCGTGGATAACTCAAAGAAAGCATGGGATGATTATATCCGAAAGCAACCCGGAGATTTCGGAACAGAGTTATATGCAGAAGGCGGATTTAAGGGAGATTTTGTTTATAATTACAGTATACATTATGTGCCTAGGTATATGGTGATTGATAAGGACGGGACCATAATAAACTCTCGCGTGGAGGAGGCTTCGGACGCTATTGATATTATAGAAACATTGATGGCGGAAAATCAAACATAAATCATATCTTTTGAGAAATAACCCCTATGCCATTATCATCCTTGCCGCCGGAAGTTCCAGCCGTTTGGGGCAACCGAAACAGTTGCTGGAGTACAAAGGGAAGACCCTGTTACAACACGCGGTAGACGAAGCACTTGGTACCGGAACGGAACACATAGTAGTTATACTCGGTGCCAGTGCAGGAATTATAAAGTCCGGGATAAAAGGAGATAAAGTAATATTCCTGGAGAATCCGGAGTACGAAAAAGGTATGGCTTCCGGTATTTCGCTGGGTACCGAATACCTGGTAAAAAAGACCGGAAACAAAACAGAGGCGATATTAATTATGTTATGTGACCAGCCTTTTGTAAATTCGGGACTTCTGACAGCCTTGTTGAAAAAACAGGAAGAAACCGGAGCCGCCGTGGTAGCCAGTTGGTACAAGAACAACAAAGGTGTTCCGGCAGTATTTCACAGAAGTGTTTTTCCGGAACTCAGGGATCTGACCGGGGAACAGGGAGCAAAAGGGATTATCCGTAAATATGAAAATCGTACGGAAACCGTTGAATTTCCCTCAGGACATATAGATATCGATACCATGGAAGACTATCACAGGTGGATAGAGGATGACAAAAAATTATAAAAAAATTCAATGATAAAAGACACATACAACAGAACACACGATTATCTCAGGATATCCCTTACGGACGTATGTAACCTGAGATGCTTCTATTGTATGCCCGACGAAGAATACGATTTTACCCCCGAAGCCAGGCTGATGCAGGTGGATGAAATAGAGCATGTAGCAAAAACCTTTGTTGAGCTGGGGGTAAATAAAATAAGGCTGACCGGGGGAGAGCCCCTGGCCAGAAAGGATGTGGGGGAAATATTAATGAGATTATCCCGACTTCCCGTAACACTTACCATGACTACCAATGCTACACTTCTCCATCGTTATATTGATATCCTGGAAAAAGCCGGAGTAAAGTCGCTGAACATCAGCCTGGACACCCTGAAGACGGAAAAATTCCTGTGGATGACCAGGAGAAAGCAGTTCCGCCTGGCGTTGGATAATATAAACATGGCCATAGAAAGAGGGTTCCATGTGAAAATTAATGCCGTAGTGATGAAGGGATTGAATGATAATGAGATAACAGATTTTGTAAAATGGACCAAAGACACCCCGGTGCATGTCCGTTTTATTGAATTTATGCCCTTTAACGGTAATAAGTGGACAAGTAACCAGGTGTTTACCTGGGAGGAAATGTTGGAGACTATAGGCACGGAATACCGTTTTGAGCGACTGACGGCCAACCCTCATGATGTAGCTAAAAAATACCAGGTGCCCGGGCATAAAGGAACTTTTGCCGTGATAAGTACCATGAGTGCTCCGTTTTGCAGTGGCTGTAACCGTATGAGGCTCACGGCCGACGGGAAAATGAAAAACTGCCTGTTCTCCAAAGGGGAAACCGATCTTTTGTCGGCTTTGCGCAGGGGAGAAGACCTTGTGCCGCTGATCCGGAAAAATATATTGCGAAAAGCAAAAGGACTCGGAGGCCAGATGGACGAAGATTTTAAAAAACTGGACGGGGATAAAATAGATAACCGGAGCATGATAAGTATAGGAGGATAGCTGTAATAAAAAATCAAACGGATATAGAACGAACAGAATGATCTCGGTAACCGAAGCCAGAAAAATTATAAAAAAACATGTATCTCACCTGGCACCCGTAATGATGGATACGGACAAAGCTATAGGGCATATTCTTGCCGAAGATGTACATGCAGCCTGCGATATCCCCCCTTTTAACCAATCGGCTATGGATGGGTATGCCATTGTTTATGCCGACTGGAAAAGCAGGGAAGCATTACGGGTAGATGGAGAAATCCCTGCTGGTCAGGCTGAAACATATCGGATGTTTTCCGGAAAGGCAGTCCGTATATTTACAGGTGCTCCGGTGCCGGAAGGAGCGGACACCGTGATTATGCAGGAAAAAACAGAGCGGGAAGGAGACAGGCTTTTTATAAAAGACCCGGATCTGGAAAAAGGGAGCAATATAAGGCAAAAAGGGACTGAAATACGGAAAGATGACCTGGCATTAGCAAAAAGTACTCTCCTTACCCCGGCCGGAATAGGGTTTTTATCCGGAGTGGGCATTACCGAAGTAAAAGTGTATCCCAGGCCTTCCGTAGCCGTTATTGTTACCGGAAACGAATTGCAGGCTCCCGGAAAACCCCTTCAACAAGGGCAGATTTACGAATCCAATTCGTTTATGCTGAAAGGCGCACTTCGGGAAATGGGGATGAAAAAGATATCCGTTGGCAACGCCAGGGATGACCTGGATGAACTGACCACAACACTGGGGGAATATATCGACAGCCATAATGTGGTATTACTTACCGGGGGAGTCAGTGTGGGAGATTATGATTTTGTTGTGGAGGCAGCTTCAGCGTGTGGTATTACGCAAAGATTCCACAAACTCAGGCAACGACCGGGAAAACCTCTTTATTTCGGGACCAAAGGACAAAAAATTGTTTTCGGATTACCGGGTAATCCCTCATCCGTACTTACCTGTTTTTATGAATATGTATGGACGGCTTTGCAAAAACTTTCCGGGAAGGATAAACAACTGGCAGCACTAAATGCTCCCTTGAGTAATAAGATTTCCAAAAAGCATGCATTGACACAGTTTTTAAAAGGAGTCTATGTCAATGGAGAAGTAACTCCGCTTTCCGGTCAGGAATCATTCAGAATGGGGTCTTTTGCCCGTGCCAATTGTCTGATACGGTTGGGAGAAAGTGCGAAGGAATATGAAAAGGGAGAAACGGTAGAAGTGCATTTATTGCCTGTATACGGCTAATATCAGTAAAATTTTAATACCGGCATGTCCGGGAAACGTAAAATAAAAATAATAGCTTAATCCTAAAAAACACAGAATGAAGATCTTGGTTTTCGGACAGTTGACAGACATTTTCGGGGACTCTTTCGTGCAAATGAAGGATATTCCGGATACGGATACCATGGTCCGGAAACTGGAAGAAAAATACCCGGTATTAAAACGTATGAAATATCTCATAGCCATAGATAAAGAAATTGTCCGGGAGAATACCCTGTTGGCAGATGGAAGTGAAGTGTGTCTTCTTCCCCCGTTCTCCGGAGGATGAAAAACACCAAATGTCCGAGTACCTTACCTTATAATAAACGCGATAACACCCAAATGAAACGTACCCCTAAAAATATATTCAGACAAGGAGCCATTCCCGCGTCCTTTATAGGAGAAAGCATAGCAAAACACAGTAGTAAGACCGAAATCGGAGCTCATAGCATTTTCCTGGGACAAGTCCGGGCTGATGAAGCAGAAGGAAAAAAGGTGACTGCTATCGAATACACCGCTTATGAAGAAATGGCCCTCGAAAAAATGCACGAAATAAGAGAGTCGGCCTTCGAAAAATATCCCATTACCTGTATGCATGTCTACCACAGCCTGGGGCCGGTAAAGACCGGAGAAATATGTCTCTTTGTATTTACGTCTTCCCCACACCGGAAAGCAGCCACCGAAGCCTGTAATGAAATTGTCGAACGAATTAAAGCGGAACTTCCCGTATGGGGAAAAGAACTGTTTGAAGACGAAGGTTATCAGTGGAAAGTCAATAATTGAGATTTCTCTATAAAGAAGAAAACCCGAACAATTCCCGTATTCTTCCTTTTCCTTATTTATTTTGAACAAGTATAAATAGCTGTGTCCCTGCTTAAAATTTGCAATACAGTTTACTGTAACTGACATTTTATAATTAATTTTAAACTGTTCAGGTTTATCAGTTTCAACTTCAAACTTTAAAAGTTATGGCACAATATACCATTCGGATTAACGGTGTGGAACACCAGATAGATGCAATGCCCGATATGCCTTTATTGTGGGTATTACGGGATATACTGGATATGAAAGGCACAAAATTCGGGTGCGGAAAGGCTTTATGTGGAGCCTGTACGGTGCATTTCGACGGCGTTGCTACAAGATCGTGCAGTCTTCCCGTTTCTGCGGTGCAGTCCGCCGAGATTACCACTATAGAAGGATTGTCGGAAAACGGAGATCATCCCTTACAAGAAGCCTGGGCGGAGCATGTCGTTCCCCAGTGCGGGTATTGCCAGACCGGGCAGATCATGTCGGCTGCAGCCCTCCTCCGGGAAAATCCGTCGCCGTCCGATGAAGAAATAGACAGTGCCATGCAGGGTAATCTCTGCCGTTGTGGTACGTACAACAGGATAAAAGCGGCCATACATACCGCTTCGGAAAAATAATCCCCTTTAAAATACCAGCTTTATGAAACCATCTGTACCTGTATCCCCGGAAAAAGATAAAGAAACCACAATTATATATAAGCCGGGAAGGAGGGATTTTCTCAAACTCAGCTCGCTCGCTGCCACAGGGTTGATACTCGGCGTTAATTTCAGTTGTTCCGATCGTAAAAAGGGAGGAGAAATAACGGAACTTAAAGCCAATGTTTATCTGACGATCACTTCTGACGGAAAAGTAATTATAACGGCGCACCGTTCCGAAATGGGACAAGGGATTCGTACCTCCCTGCCGCTTATCGTAGCCGATGAGTTGGGAGCGGACTGGGAAAAAGCCGAGATCGTTCAGGCCGTAGGAGACGAAGAGAAGTACGGTAACCAGAATACCGACGGATCATTTTCCGTACGGATGTTCTATAAACCCATGCGCGAAGCCGGGGCAATAGCAAAATTACTGCTCATCCGTGCTGCTGCCGGGAAGTGGGAAGTAGACGAAAGCGAATGCGATACCGAGAACGGTAAAGTGATCCACAGATCTTCAGGAAAATCCGTAGAGTTCGGAGAATTGGTTGATCTCGCAGCTACATTACCTATGCCCAAGCCGGAAGAAATCACATTAAAAGATCCTTCGGAATTTAAGATGATAGGAAAAGATACCCCGATCATAGATCTTCAGGATATCGTTACCGGTAAAGCGGTCTATGGTACGGATACCAAAGTACCGGAAATGAAAATAGCGGTTATTCAGCGCTGTCCGGTTGTCGGAGGTAAGGTGAAATCCGTCAATGATAAGGCGGCTTTGGCTATCGAAGGTGTCCTGCAGGTACATACTATCGAAGGAGCCGGAATACCCCCGCAGTTGAATAAACCCCTGAGTGGCGTGGCAGTGATTGCCGAAAATACATGGGCAGCAATCAAGGGAAAAAAAGCCCTGGAGATCGAATGGGATCTCGGACCGAATGCCGGTTACGATTCGGATAAACAACAGCAGGAACTGCTGGAAAAAACTAAGGAAAAAGGCACCGTAAGAAGGGAAAGGGGAGATTTTGACAAGACCCTCAAAAACGCTTCTAAGGTTATAGAAAAAACATACCTGGCGCCGTTTTATGCCCACGGAACCATAGAACCCCCTGCTGCTTTGGCCAGGATGAAAGATGGCAAATGTGAAATATGGGCGCCTTCACAACACCCGCAATGGGCAAGGGAATCCGTTGCGGATGCTTTGGGACTGGACGTAAAAGACGTAACAGTTAATGTAACTCTTATAGGAGGAGGTTTCGGCCGTAAATCCAAACCGGATTTTATTGTGGAAGCAGCTTTGCTCTCTCAAAAGTCCGGGTTCCCGGTAAAAGTTCAGTGGACAAGGGAAGATGATGTTCAGCATGATTTTTATCACGCCCAGAGCGCACAGCGGATACGGGCGGTTATAGATAAGGACAATAAAGTAAGCGGTTGGAACCATCACTCCACCTTTCCATCCATAAGTTCTACTTCCGATGCCGGTGCCGTACAGCCCTCGGACGGAGAAATGGGGCTCGGATGCGTGGATTTTCCCTATGAAGTACCTTCCATACGTGTAGAGACCCACGATGCCAAAGCGCATGTGCGTATAGGATGGCTGCGTTCGGTAAGTAACATCCACCATGTGTTTGCCTCGGGAAGTATGCTCGATGAAATTGCCGAGGCCCGGAAAATGGACCCCGTAGCTAATGCCCTGGATATGTTGGGAGAGGACCGCAGTATTACATTTAACGAAGAAATGCCACAGGGAGAATATGGTAATTACGGAGAAAATATAGAGGATTATCCCTGGGAAACCGGGAGATTGCGAAGGGTGATCGAACGCGTAGCCGAAAAATCCGGCTGGGGCGGGGAAATGCCGGAAGGCCGTGCCCTGGGGTTTGCCGTACACCGCAGTTTTCTTACCTATGTAGCCTGCGTGGTAGAAGTCGCTATAGATGATCGCAATAATATAACCATACCCAATGTACACTATGCACTGGATTGCGGTCAGGCTGTAAATACCGACCGGATCCGTTCCCAGTTCGAAGGGGGTTCTCAGTTTGCCGCCAGCCTGGCGCTAAACAGTGCCATTACCGTTAAGGACGGACAGGTAGTCCAGGATAATTTCGATAGCTACCAGATCGTTCGTATGCCACAATCCCCACAAAAAATCCATGTGGATATCATAGAAAGCGATGCCAAACCTACCGGGGTAGGAGAACCTCCCGTGCCTCCTTTTATCCCTGCCTTATGCAATGCAATCTATAAAATTACAGGCAAACGGATACATAAACTACCGGTGGATCTGGAAGTGGTTTAGATATTGCAATGAGTTGATTAAGTTATTAAATTTTACAGTGTTGTCTGAATAAAGAAGTAACTCAACAATATTAACCCGGATCATATCTTTTCAGAAGCTAGAGCAATCCCCATGACCAAAAGCACTTAAGCGCATGGTTTTAACTCTTTATGAAACGAATAAAGTTCGGTTCCATTCCCCGTTTTTCCTATGAAACAGGAAATCTGGCTTCTCTTATTTATTGTTATTCCGTAAAAGAACACAAAATAGTTTCATAATAAGGGGATAATAATTAATTTCACGCTTTGATTTTCAACATGGTCATTCCATCCGTTCCGGGTGGTAACGGTCTTATTATTTCTACGGTAACAGCCGGAAGGGAAGAGAAACTGCGACCGGACATATGCATTCGAAAAAGATCGAACAATAGTGGAAAAGTACTTACAGGAACTAAATGAAGCACAGCGGGCGCCCGTACTTCACGTGGAAGGCCCTTTGATGGTTATTGCCGGAGCTGGATCGGGTAAAACAAGGGTGCTTACATACCGGATAGCATACCTGATGAGTAAGGGTGTGGATGCGTTTAATATATTGTCCCTCACCTTTACCAATAAGGCTGCGCGCGAGATGAAGAAACGGATTGCCGATATTGTGGGGAATAGCGAGGCTAAAAATCTATGGATGGGAACCTTCCATTCCATATTTGCAAAAATACTTCGTTTTGAAGCGGACAAATTAGGATATCCCAGCAATTTTACCATTTACGATACACAGGATTCCCAACGTCTCATCAATGCCATTATCAAGGAAATGGGACTGGATAAGGATGTGTATAAATACAAACAGGTACAAAGCCGTATATCATCTTATAAGAACAGCCTGATAACCGTAAAAGCTTATTTTAATAACCCGGACCTGGTTGAGGCCGATGCTATGGCCAAAAGGCCGAGGATGGGAGATATTTACGCAGCTTATGTAGAGCGTTGCTTTAAGGCAGGTGCAATGGATTTTGACGACCTGTTACTGAAAACCAATGAACTGCTTACCCGTTTTCCGGAAGTACTGGCCAAATACCAGGAACGGTTCCGCTATATCCTGGTGGATGAGTACCAGGATACCAACCATTCCCAGTACCTTATCGTAAGGGCTTTAAGTGACAAATTCCAGAATATTTGTGTAGTAGGGGACGATGCACAGAGTATATATGCGTTTCGCGGGGCGAACATCAACAATATTATGAACTTCCAGCGCGATTATGACGATGTAAAGGTCTACAGGCTGGAACAAAACTATCGCTCTACAAAAAATATAGTGGAAGCTGCCAACTCCGTGATCGAAAAGAACAAAACGAGGCTGGATAAGGTAGTATGGACCGCCAATGAAGAAGGAGGGAAGATCAAAGTAAACAGGAGCATTACGGATGCCGAAGAAGGCAGGTTTGTAGCAGGATCGATTTTTGAGATCAAAATGCAGCATCAACTCGCGAATAACCAGTTTGCGGTTTTATACCGGACAAACTCCCAGTCAAGGGCCATAGAAGATGCTTTGCGCAAACGCGATATTCCGTACCGTATTTACGGTGGCCTGTCTTTTTATCAGCGGAAGGAAATTAAAGACGTACTCTCATACCTTCGCCTGGTGATAAACCCTAAGGATGAAGAAGCATTGAACAGGGTGATCAATTTCCCGGCAAGGGGAATAGGGCAGACCACGCTGGAAAAACTCACCGTAGCTGCCAATCACTACAAACGATCTGTCTTTGAAGTGATGGAACACCTCGACAAGATAGACCTGAAGATCAATGCCGGGACCCGCAGGAAACTGGAAGATTTTGTGACCATGATAAAAAGTTTCCAGGTTACCGCCCAGAGTGCGGATGCCTTTGTGCTTTCCGAACACGTGGCCAAGAAAACCGGGATATTGCTCGAATTTAAAAAGGACGGTACTCCCGAAGGGATAGCCCGCATGGAGAATGTGGAGGAATTGCTGAACGGTATCCGGGATTTCGTGGAGGGACAACAGGAAATAGACGGTGCTACAGGGTCTATTTCTGAATTCCTGGAGGATGTGGCCCTGGCTACGGACCTGGACAATGATACGTCGGACGATGACCGGGTGGCCCTGATGACGATACACCTGGCAAAGGGACTGGAGTTCCCTTATGTGTATATCGTAGGCATGGAAGAAGACCTTTTCCCGTCAGCTATGAGTATGAATACCCGGAGCGAACTCGAAGAAGAAAGACGCCTGTTTTACGTAGCACTTACCAGGGCAGAAAAACAGGCCTACCTGACGTATACCCAGAGCCGTTATCGCTGGGGGAAACTCATCGATGCCGAACCGAGCAGGTTTATAGAAGAGATCGAGGAGAAATTCCTGGAATACCTTACTCCGCCGATGGATTCTTCTTACCGGTATAAGCCGATGATCGATGCGGATATTTTCGGGGATGTAGACAAGAGCAAGCTAAGACTTAACAAACCGGTAGGCAGCACGCCTCCGGATAAAAGAGGGCCTTCGGAAAATCAACTTCGAAAGCTGCGAAAAATTAAGCCTGATCTGGGTAGCCCCGTGGGGAATGGAAACGCGGCCTCTTCCGATCTTTCCGTAGGAAGCAGGGTAGCCCATTCCCGTTTCGGCAATGGCCAGGTCATTAAACTCGAAGGAGCCGGAAACGACCGGAAAGCGGAAATAAAATTCGATAACGGGGAGTTGAAAAAATTACTTCTGCGCTTTGCTAAACTGGATGTAATAGAATGATTTTGAGTTAAATAATTAAAATCTAAGAGCTGTATTTTATATAGGAAATAAAAAATCCCGGGTTTCAATTGTGCAGAAACCCGGGATTTTTACTTTATTCCGTTTCTTCTAAATGTGTCATTGATTAAAACAGGTAACGTTCCGCTTCCCCTTTTTCGTTAAGGATGATCATAACGTTTCTTTCATTCGGATTGATCTCGGATGCGATCCGTTTGGCATCTTCAACATTGTGTATTTCCTTGCTGTTTATCCCTACGAGTATTCGCCCTTCCAGGTTAGCATTGTTCAGGTAAGGAGCAGTACGGGTGATCTTCACCCCACCTTTTATCCTGAATTTTTTCTTGTCCTTATCGGAAATGTTTTTTATCTGCATTCCCAGTTCGTTCAACGTGTATGTGTTAACCTTGCTCAAGGTCACCGGAATGGTTTTAATATCACCTTCCCTGTCTATGGCAACCTTAATAATATCACCGGGACGCTTGGCATTGAGATACCCGGTCAGGTCGGCAAATTTGGTCACCTTTATGTTGTCCACGCTTTTTATAACATCTCCCTTCCGGATTCCTGCTTTTTCCGCTCCGGATTCTTCTTCCACGCCGGCTATATACAGCCCTTCGATATCGTTAAGTCCGTTTTCCAGGGCATAAGGGGTGTTTTTCGGGAGTATGGAAACTCCTAAAAGCCCTTTTTGTACATTACCGTATTCCAGCAGGTCTTCCACCACTTTTTTGGCTATATTACTGGGTACGGCAAAGGCGTAACCAATGTAGGTGCCGGTTCGTGATGTAATAGCGGTATTGATACCTATGAGGTCACCATTGGTATTTACCAGGGCACCTCCGCTGTTTCCGGGGTTTACGGCAGCATCAGTCTGAATAAAGGACTGGCTGTTGCTACCACTGAGATCCCTGGATTTGGCACTGATAATACCTGCGGTTACGGTAGAAGTAAGGTTAAAGGGGTTTCCTACGGCAAGTACCCATTCCCCGACCCTGGCATTATCCGAATTCCCGAAAGCCAGGTAAGGCAGTTCATCTTCCGTATTTACCTTAATAAGCGCTATATCCGTAGAAGGGTCAGAGCCTATAAGTTCGGCAGTATATGTTTTATTATTGTTGAGTGTCACAGATAATTCACTGGTGCCGTCAATAACGTGATTGTTGGTCACGATATAGCCATCGGGTGAGATGATAACCCCGGACCCGGTACCCACCTGTGTGCGTTCCCTGTCATTTCCGAAGAAAAGATCCTGGAGACTGGCGGGGCCTTTACTGGTTATTTTATTGGTGACGTGTACTACGGCATGAATTGTTTTTTCTGCGGCTCCCGTAAAGTCTGTGGTTTCCGCGGCTGCCGCAGCCAGTGAAGACGGGTGATAACTTGCTGTTACAAAATTGGGGGTATTGTCTTTATGCTCGACAATTACCGGGTCTTTTTCGAAAAAAGTCTTGTACATTCCCAGAGTAAGAAGTCCTCCCAGGACAGATACCATAAGTAAACCGATAAACTTTTTCATAGGTTTTAATTTTTATGATTTATCAAATGTTGTTAAATAATTTTTGTTTTTGCCACCCGGTATAAGAGAAGGGCTTTCGGGATTTCCCGGCCCTTGCCGGTTGTTTTGTCACGACACAAGGCTCTTTGCCGGAGTAATCAAGTATTTTTCGTTCTTTTACCACTACAAGGCAGATGCCCCGGAACGGAAATTTAACATTCAAATTTAAGCGTTTATTATTTTAACATTTCAACTTTAACGGCAGTTTAACAGGCACATAATAACTGTTAAATTGTATATTTGCCATAATTGAAAAACCGTCGGACGATCGACTTAAACCAAAACGAATGCACTTTATATTTCATAAATATCAGGGAACGGGAAACGATTTTGTAATGATCGATAATCGTCAACAACAATTTCCCAAAAATGATACCAAACTGGTTGCCAGGCTTTGTGACCGAAAATTTGGCATAGGTGCTGACGGTTTGATTCTACTTGAAAATGACAAGAATGCCGATTTCCGGATGGTCTACTACAATGCGGACGGAGGAGAAAGTACGATGTGTGGAAACGGGGGTAGATGTATTGTGGCTTTTGCCGGTTTTCTCGGAATTGCCAGTGAGAACACGGACTTTGTTGCGGTTGACGGAATGCATCGTGCTGTCATAAAAGGGGATAGGGTATGCCTGCAGATGTCTGATGTGGATACTATTGAAGTTTTTGATAATTACGTTTTCCTCAACACCGGTTCCCCGCATCATGTACAGGAGGTAAAAGATATCGATAATTTTGATGTTAAGACCAACGGGGAGAAGTTGCGTTACGGTAAATACGGAAAAGGAGGAAGTAATATTAATTTTGTAAGTCCGTCAGGAGATAATGTGTTTAAGGTAAGGACGTATGAAAGGGGAGTAGAGGACGAAACCTTATCCTGCGGAACAGGTGTGACCGCAGTGGCCATTGCCATGCACCGTACGGGTAAAGCGAGTGGAACTACCATAAGGCTGGATACTCCCGGGGGGATTCTGACCGTCTCTTTCGAAGAACGGGACGGAAAGTATAAGAACGTGCACCTTGAAGGCCCTGCAACGAGAGTGTTTCAGGGAGAAGTAGATGTACTATAGAAGAGATATCAAAAATTCTTTGGGAACAGTGTTATGAACAAATCGGAAATAAATTATGATGACACTTACCGGTAAAAATATTTTTTTGAGGGCGCTTGAACCGGAAGACCTGGACTTCCTGTACCTGCTGGAGAACGATGAAACCATATGGGAAGTAAGCGAAACACAGGTGCCATATTCCCGCTATATCCTTAAGGAATATCTTAAGAATAGCCATAAGGATATATATGAAGTAAAACAGTTACGTCTTGCCATAGCAGATTTTGATCATAAACTTCTGGGATTTATAGACCTTTTTGATTTCTGTCCGAAGAACAAGCGGGCAGGAGTGGGGATTGTGGTACTGGAAACTGCACGAAGGAATAAAGGTATCGGTACCGAGGCGCTGCAACTACTCGCAGATTACGCTTTTACGCATTTGGGGATCCATCAGTTATATGCCAATATAGCAGAAGATAATACGGCCAGTATTAAATTGTTCTCCAATCTCGGTTTTAAAGAGGTGGGAATCAAAAAAGACTGGAATTTTACCGGAGGTGTGTTTAAGGACGAAATTTTATATCAGAGAATCAATAATTCATAAATAAGACCGGAGCATTGGGCTCCGGTACGATCCAAACGAAATAATACCCATGTATATACGAAAAATAATCGTAGCTGTTTTACTCCTGGGAGTTGTTCTGGGCCTGGTATTTGTATATCGCATTTATACGGCCATTTTTGCCCCGAATACCGGTTTTAATAATGATGAGGCCTATGTTTATGTCTCTACCGGTGCGAATTTTCCGGAAGTCAGGGAACAGCTGGAACCATTGTTAAAAAACATCCGGACTTTTGAAAAAGTGGCGGAAAGAAAAGGATATGTAACCAATCCTGTGGCGGGAAAATATGTCATAAAAAAAGGGATGAGCAATAACGATATTGTAAATACCCTTCGCAGTAGGAATACACCGGTTAATATATCTTTTAATAACCAGGAAACCCTGGAAAAACTTGCGGGGAGGATAGCTGCACAGCTGGAAGCTGATAGTGTGGAATTGGTAGAAACATTCAGGGACAAGATTTTTCTGGACAGTATTCAGTTTACGGAAGACCAGGCCTTAGGACTTTATATACCCAATAGTTACGAATTTTTCTGGAACACCTCGGCAGAAGAGTTCAGACAAAGGATGCTGAAAGAATATCACAGGTTCTGGAACGAAGAACGCCTTGCTCGTGCGAGGGCACAAAATCTCTCTAAGGAAGATGTGATAACTCTGGCCTCTATCGTACAGAAAGAAACGGCTAAAGCAGATGAGAGACCAAGAGTGGCCGGCGTATATCTGAACAGACTTCACAAAAATATACTGCTGCAGGCCGATCCTACGGTTATATATGCGCTAAAAAAACATACGGGAGATTATGATACCGTGATAAAAAGGGTATTGTATAAAGACCTGGAAATAGACTCGCCGTATAATACTTATAAATATGCCGGATTACCCCCAGGCCCCATAGCCATGCCCGATATCTCTTCAATAGATGCAGTTCTCAACCCGGAAAAACACGATTACTATTATTTTGTAGCGAATATAAACCAGCCCGGGTATCATAAATTTTCCAAAACACTGACACAACATAATGCCAATAAAAGGGAATATGTGAACTGGCTGAACAAACAAAGGGTGCATAGATAAAAAAGTTCCGGGGTAAGGGATTTTGTTGTATATTTAATAGAATAAGCTGCTGAAAAAGGGAAAATAAATTTTTAGAACAATTTAACACTTTGATTTACAGGTTAATAAAAAAGTTGTATATTTGCACTCGCTAATTTCGAGCGGAGGTTTTGATCACCTTCACAGTGATGATCCGGGATTTAACCCGGCCTCGTAAGGCTCGAAGAAATAAAATTCGATGGGAAAGAATATACTGAAATATATAGTTTTAATTATTCTTTTAACCTTTATTAGTTTAGGTTTTACGTCAACAAAGAAAGTGGAGATCAATAGCAGGTACAGAGTAAACGGACCGTTATTATCTACAGTTCCTACAGTAGACGAACCGTTAAGTGTTATCAATCCTCCCTTTCTGGGAAAATCTTTTGTAGGCTTTAAAGAAGCTTTGGGCTTCAAAGAATCCAGAGGAAATTATTTCGTTACCAATCATCTCGGATATATGGGAAAGTACCAGTTTGGGACTTCTACCCTTAAACTTATCGGAATACATAATTCTTCCGATTTTCTGAATGATCCCGAATTGCAGGAGCGTGCTTTTATAGCCAATACGGCAAGAAATAAATGGGTGCTTCGAAGGGATATACAAAGATGTGTAGGAAGAAATATAGGCGGTCTTTATATTACCGAGTCAGGAATTCTGGCTGCTGCGCACCTGGCGGGACCGGGTAATGTAAAAGCTTATTTGCGTTCCGGCGGTGCCAAGGGGTTTAAAGATGCTAACGGGGCTTCTATCCGGTACTACATGAAGAAATTCTCCGGTTACGATACCTCGTATATCCGTCCTAACAAGAAAGCTAGAATTTAATTGTGGTTAAACATACGTTTTCAGAACCCCGACCGTAAAGAGGCCGGGGTTTTGGTTTTTAACCTCGAACCAAACCTGTTTTAGGTTGTCAAGGCGCAAACTCTTTTCGCGATCTGTGCTAAAGAATTTTTTTAGCGTGCATGAATAATAAAGATACATGGCCTTTTATGCAGGCTTTCCGTATTTTTTTTCCATGCCGTAGCTGTCCTGGTCCGGATAAATTCCGTGGAAAGTGTAATGTCACAAGCCACACATAGTTGCGTGTCGTGTTTCAGAGTGGAAGAGAGATCGGCCAGCAATTGCTCGTTGCGATAAGGGGTCTCGATAAAAATCTGGGATTGTTGTAACTCTGACGAACGTTTTTCCAGCTGTTTGATCTCCTGTTTTCTTTTCGCTTTATCTATGGGGAGATAGCCGTTAAATGCAAAACTCTGCCCGTTCATACCACTGGCCATTAGGGCGAGGAATACGGATGAAGGGCCTACCATCGGCACGACGGCTATTCCTTTTTCATGCGCTATGGCAACTAGATCAGCGCCGGGGTCCGCAATGCCGGGGCATCCTGCTTCGGATATTACGCCTACATTTATACCTTCGGAGCAAGGCGATAAAAAGGCTGGGATATCTCCCGGTTGCGTATGTTTATTCAGTAATTGTATGTGTAGTTGACTTTGCTGTTTTTCCGGGCAGATATTTTTTATGAATCGCCGTGCCGTTTTTTCGTTTTCTACAATGTAATAGTCAATTTCTTCAATAATCTTTTTAACGGACGAAGGAAGTACATGTAAGGGATCCTGATCTCCCAGTGTGGTCGGTATCAGGAATACTTTGCCGGATGTGTTGTTCTCTTGTTTCAAATTACAATATATGGGAAGGGTATATGCATTTACTTCTTCAGATTATTTACCAGGATGTCACAGGCGCGGTCCAGCATATTAAAAACATCGAGGAAGCCTTGTGCTCCGCCGTAATAAGGGTCCGGAACATCCATGTTTTCACCCGGATATAACAGGTTGAGGATCAGATCTACTTTCTGATCATCTTCGGCATTTCTGGCCAGGGACATAACATTATGGTAATTGGAATTATCCATAACGTAAATGCGATCAAAGTTATCAAAATCGGAAACCTGGAATTTTCTGCATCTCTGGTTGCTTATATTGATGTTGTTTTTCCTGGCAATTTCTATAGATCTGGGATCAGGAGCTTCCCCGGTATGAAACCCGGCTGTACCGGCAGAGTCGACCATTACGGTGTCCTCTGAAACTTTGGAACGCAGAATACCTTCCGCAAGAGGAGATCTGCATATGTTGCCCAGGCACACCATGAGTATTTTGGTTTTCATTCCTTGAAATAAATAATTGTGAAATCTAACTTATGATGACAAGATAGAAATTAATAAACAATAAAAAAGGGTGGGGTAGTTTTAAGTGAAATTTTCTCTATTGTGAGAGCTTTTTGGTAAGGTCTTCGAGGTGTTTCCGGAACTGCTTATCGGTCTCTGCAAGATTGTCTACGGTCTTGCAGGCGTGTAATACCGTAGCGTGATCCCGTTTACCTATCTGGGAGCCAATGCTGGCCAGCGATGCCTTGGTGAATTTCTTGGCAAAGAACATGGCAAGTTGTCTGGCCTGTACAATATGTCTCTTCCGGGTCTTGGACTGGAGAGTGGCCACGTCCATCTGAAAATAGTCCGACACTACTTTCTGGATATAATCGATAGAAACTTCACGTTTGGTGTTCTTGACGAACTTTTCCACGATCTGGGTGGCGAGTTCTATGGTTACCTCTCTTTTGTTAAATGAAGACTGTGCTATGAGTGAAATGATAGCGCCTTCCAGTTCCCGTACATTGGACTTGATATTTTTGGCGACATATTCGATGATATCATCGGGCATGTCCACGCCGTCCCTGTAGAGTTTGTTTTTCAGGATGGATATCCTGGTTTCGTAATCCGGTGTTTGCAGTTCGGCGGAAAGACCCCATTTAAAACGGGACAGGAGCCGTTGCTCTATATCCTGCATATCTACCGGAGCTTTATCCGAAGTAAGGATAACCTGCTTTCCGTTCTGGTGCAGGTGGTTGAAGATATGGAAGAATACGTCCTGTGTTCCGGACTTCCCGGAAAAGAACTGTACGTCATCGATGATCAGCACGTCGATGAGCTGGTAGAAGTGAATAAAATCGTTACGTGTATTCTTCTTTACGGATTCTATATACTGTTGTGTGAATTTCTCTGCGGAAATATACAGAACGGTCTTTTCGGGGTATTTATCCTTAATGTCTACACCGATAGCATGGGCAAGGTGGGTTTTCCCGAGACCTACACCACCAAATATAAGGAGCGGATTGAATGAGGTCCCTCCGGGTTTATTGGCCACGGCAAGTCCGGCAGACCTGGCAAGACGATTAGAGTCTCCTTCCAGGAAATTGTCGAAATTATAATTCGGATTTAATTGGGATTCTATTTTAATATTCCGGATCCCAGGGATCACAAAAGGATTTTTAAGTTCGGGGTTCTTGTGTTTTACCGGAACGTCCAGTTCTTGTGGTTGTAAATTGGATCGGTTGCTGCTGGGTATCCTTTCGGTAAAAGGGCGTTGGTTGCCATAGGTGTTTTCCATTTTAATAATATACACCAGTTTGGCGCTTTCTCCCAGTTCCTTAGTAAGAGCCACTTTTAGTAGCTTTACGTAATGCTCCTCCAGCCATTCGTAAAAAAACTTACTCGGGACTTGGATACTCAGGGCGTTATCGGTAAGTTTGACAGCTTTTATTGGGTCAAACCAGGTTTTGTAAGCTTGGGGCTGAATGTTATCTTTTATGAATGATAGACAATTGTCCCATACCGATTGCGCAGTCAAATTCATTACCTCGTATAATTTATTCAGTTAGATTAGTGATTATGAAGAAGATTGAAAATAGTATATCTTCCCGCCTTAGGTTGAACAAATATGTGAACAAAAAATTGAAAAAAAAAATGAAATAGAGGTTGAATTTTTAGTTTTTTTTTCGCATGCTTGTTAACAATAATGTTACGTTTTCTTAACACGTAAAATATACGATAAATTTTTATGAAAACACACGAAATTCCGATAAGAATTCGTTATGGTGAAACAGACCAGATGGGTGTGGTGTACCATGGGAACTATGCACAGTTTATGGAAATGGGAAGAGTGGAATGGCTCAGATACATCGGGGTGTCCTACAGATCCATGGAAGAGAGCGGTATTATGCTCCCCGTTATTTCCCTTCACCTCGAATTTAAAAAACCGGCAAAGTACGACGATGTCATATGGGTATCCACAACCCTTAAAAAAGAACCGGGTGTAAAGATTGAATTCGACTACAAAATCTATAATGAGGCAAGGGAAATTTTAACACTTGGTAACACTGTTCTCGCCTTTGTGGATATGAACTCCGGGAGGCCCGTAAAATGTCCTGATTATCTCCTGGAAAAAATTAGAGATACGGAGAATTCCGTTTAATCTTTTTTAGACAAAAGGGCCATATAAAAACCGTCGAAACCGGAAACAGATGCGAGTATTTTGTGGTCCTTTTCCAGTTGAAACTGTTTGCCGTCTTCACTATTCAGAAAAGTATCTACCTGTTCCCTGTTTTCGGATGGAAGTACGGAGCAGGTGGCGTAAACCAGTTTTCCTCCTGGTTTTACCATTTTGGAATAGCTTTGAAGGATCTCTTGCTGTGTTTTTTTGATATTTTCTACGAATTCCGGTTGTAATTTCCATTTGGTATCCGGATTTCTGCGCAATACACCGAACCCGCTGCATGGAGCGTCTATCAATACCCTGTCTGCTTTATCGTAGAGTTTTTTTATCGTTTTGTTATTTTCGATGATCCTGTATTCTATGTTGAAAGCGCCATTTCTTTTAGCCCGGGTTTTCAATTGCTTCATTTTACTTTCGTACAGGTCCATGGCAATGATCTGCCCTTTATTCTGCATCAGGGAGGCCATGTGGAGTGTTTTTCCTCCAGCACCGGCGCAGGCATCGACTACCCGCATTCCCGGTTGTACATCCAGCAGAGGAGCCACCAGTTGAGAGGAAGCATCCTGAACCTCAAAGAGTCCTTCCCGAAAAGCGTCAGTCATAAAAACATTAGCCCGTTCTTCGAGTACCAATGCATCCGGATAGGCTTTCAGGGTTTTGGTCTGTATGTTATCCTCGCCGAGGATGGCCTGTAGTTTTTTTACATCGGTTTTCAGGGCGTTTACCCTGAGCACCACATCGGCCTGCTTATTTTGTGCAGCTATTTCTTTTTCCCAGGCAACTTCTCCGAGTTCACGTACGCCGGTTTCGTCCATCCAGTCGGGTATCGATTCCCGGAACTTGCGTATTGCGGACAGTTCTTCAAAACGCCCTTTAATACGTCGGGAAGGAGTGTCTTCCAGTTGTTTCCATTCCGGAAGCCTGTGTCCGCGCAATACCACCCAAACTGCAAAAATCCGCCAGAAATTGTCCCGGTTAAAGGGTTCTTTTACCCCGGCAATCTCCGCATAAAGACGTTTCCAGCGAACTATATCGTAAATGGTTTCCGCAACAAATCTCCTGTCGCTGCTTCCCCAGCGCTTGTCCTTTTTCAATGCCTTTGCCACAACCTTATCGGCATATTCCCCTTGGTTGAAAATAAAATCAAGAGAATCAATTACGGTAAAAACCAGGTTTTTGTGCAGTCGCATAGGTGAAAAAAATTAGGCGGCAAATGTACGATTTAGATTTTAGATATCAGACACGGAATGTTGGAAAAAAGAGCCGGAAGCTTGAAGCACGAAGCAAGAGGACTAACAAACTCCGAGCTTCCGGCTTCAAGCTTCACGCTTCTTACTTCATGCTTCAAAATATCTAAAGAGATGTCTTACTAGGCCTTACTTCAATTTTACTCGGAAGTGTACGCGTTGGCATTTTAAGCAGGTCGGCAACCATTTGACCGATATCTTCCGGTTGTATCTTCCATACGTCCGAAGCATCGGGGGTATTTCCGTTAAAATATGTGGCTACGGAGCCTGGCATTATAGTGGTTACTTTAACGTCATACGGACGAAGGTCCAGCATAATGGCCTGGGAAAAACCGACGAGTCCGAATTTGCTCGCGTTATAAGCAGCGCCCTTTGCAAAGAAATTGGTCCCGGCAAGGCTGGCGATAGTAATAATGTACCCTTTACTTTTCTTTAATTCCGGGATGGCGGCTTTAACCGTATTAAAAACCCCTGTAAGATTGGTGTCTATGGTACTGTTCCAGTCTTCGACAGATAGTTCGTCTATAGGAGCGAAAACGCCTATTCCGGCATTAGCGATCACTACGTCGAGTTCGCCCCAGGTGTCAGTTACCTGTTTTATGGCGGCCTGTTCTGATTGGTAATCCGTTACATCCGACTCGATGACGAGGTATGAACCTTTGTCCTGTGCAACGTTTTGCATGGCTTTTTCTCCTCGTTTTTTGTCCCGGCAGGTTACCGCCACTTTCATTCCTTCCCTGAGGAGAGCTTCCGCTATTCCGAGTCCGATGCCCTTGGAGCCTCCTGTTATATATGCTGTCTTGTTTTTCATAGCTGATGTATCTGTGTTTGTTATATTCTGAATTAAGGAGTGCTTGTGTATAAAAGAAAAACACCTTACAAAGGTATTGCAAGGTGAGCTTTTTAACTGTTAAGAATACGTTATTTACCGAAAAGGCCGCCCAGCAGTCCGCCTCTTTTTTTATTACCCATGGCCATGCCTGCAATATCGTCGATAACACTACCGTCTCCATCGGAGTCAAGCAGAGAAGTAATCAGACTTTGATTATTGGAAGACTGGCTTCCCATCAGGTTGCCGAGCAGTCCGGACAGTCCGTCCGTAGAACTTACGTTTTGTTGACGTGCCTGCTGTCCGAGATACCCCATGAGTATGGGGGCGGCAATTTTAATGATCTTGCTTACCACGCTTGTGCTGACACCTGATTTTTGACTGATCGCATTTTCTACGGTAGATTGTTTATTACCCAGAACATGATTGAGAATACCAGCGCCGTCCTGTTCATCTTCCTCATTAACGCCGCCGCCGAAGAAGCCACCGAGGTTATCAAGAATACCTCCGGAATGTTTACTTCCGGAAAGGGCTCCCAACAGACCTGATGCACCTTCCGGGGAAGATGCATTTTTCTGCATGGCGCCCATTAACACGGGTAATGCCATGTCCAGAACACTGCTGGTTTCCTGTTGTGAGGTGCCTGCCTCACTGCTCACCCCGTTAATGATCTGTCTGCCCAGATCGCTGTTAAGTAAATCCGCTATACCCGCCATTTTTTATAGTTTTAAGGTTTAATAGAACCCTAATTTACAAAAAAGTCCCCTCACATGGTGTGAGAGGACCCTAATATATTACTTAAAATCCGATAATTATACCGTTTCTGACTTTAAAATGCTTATTATTTGCTGAGCCAGCTCTGTTCCGATCCTGTCCTGCGCCTCATTGGTAGCAGCTCCGATATGCGGAGTAAGAGAAATTTTCGGGTGCATAAGGATCTTAACAGCCGGTGTTGGTTCGTTCTCAAAAACATCCAGTCCGGCAAAGGTTACTTTTCCGCTGTCGAGGGCATTTACAAGTTCTACTTCATCAATAACCCCACCTCTGGAAGCATTGACGATGGCTACGCCGGGTTTCATCATTTCCAGTTCTTTTTTTCCGATAACATATCCCTTCTGAGCCGGAACGTGAAGGGTGATAAAATCGGATTGTTTGTAAACTTCTTCCAACGGCTGTGTTTTGATCTCTACTGTAACAGATTGCCCGTCAAAGAAGTCTACAATAACATCGGCCTTGTCTACAAATGTATCGGCAGCTATAACTTTCATGCCGACACCCAGTGCTATTTTGGCTACTTCAATACCGATTCTTCCGAGACCTACGATCCCCAGGGTTTTGCCACGCAGTTCTATTCCGCCGGCATAAGCTTTTTTCAACTGGCCGAATTTGGCCTCTCCTTCGAGCGGCATATTTCTGTTGGCATCATATAAAAACCGTACACCTCCGTAAAGGTGTGCAAATACCAGTTCTGCTACCGACTGGGAAGAGGAGGCAGGGGTATTGATAACGCTGAGACCTTTGGAACGTGCATATTCTACGTCGATATTATCCATACCTACACCGCCGCGGCCTATAACCTTAATACTACTACAGGCGTCAATAATATCTTTTCTTACCTTGGTTGCAGAACGGACAAGGATAACATCTATCTGATTTTCGTTGATATATGGAATGAGCTGCTCCTGGGCAACTTTGGTGGTGATTACTTCAAAACCTCCTTTTTCCAGGGCTTCAACTCCACTTTTTGAAATTCCGTCATTAGCTAATACTTTCATGTCTCTGTTTTTATATATCCCGGGTAGCGGGATTGAATTATTATGGATTGTGGCAATACGTTTGTTATCCGACTTTTTTCTCCAGTTCCTGCATGGTTTCCACGAGTACTTTGGCACTTTCTACCGAAAGGGCATTGTACATGGAAGCACGATACCCGCCGACACTTCTGTGACCGTTCAGTCCGTTGATGCCCGCTCCTTTCCACAGGGCGTCGAAAGTTTCCTTATGTGTCTCATCTACCAGGTTGAAGGTGGCGTTCATTGAACTTCGGTCTTCTACGGCTGCAAATCCTTTGAACAAGGAGTTGCGGTCAACTTCGTTATATACAAGTGAAGCCTTTTCTTCATTGATCTTTTCAATAGCGGCAACACCTCCGAGGTCCTTAAGCCATTGAAGGGTAAGCATGGATACATATACGGCAAATACCGGGGGAGTGTTGAACATACTGTCTTTATCCAGGTGAACTTTATAGTCCAGCATAGAAGGGATAGACCGTGATACCTTTCCTAACACCTCTTCTTTAACAACTACAAGGGTAGTTCCTGCCGGTCCCATATTTTTCTGTGCCCCTGCATAGATCAGGTCAAATTTGGAGAAATCCAGTTGCCTGGAAAAAATATCCGAACTCATATCGCAAACCAGCGGTACGTCTGTTTCCGGAAAATCTTTTATCTGGGTACCGAAAATGGTGTTGTTGCTGGTGCAGTGGAAATAATCTGCATCTGAAGGAATAGAATATCCTTTGGGAATGTAATTGAAATTAGCATCTTTTGAAGAAGCTACTTCCACAACCTCACCGAGAACTTTAGCTTCTTTTATCGCTTTGCCGCTCCAGGTACCGGTGTTCAGGTAAGCCGCTTTTTTTTCGAGAAGATTATAGGCAACCATCAAAAATTCCAGGCTTGCACCTCCCTGGAGAAATAGAGCTTTATATCCTTTTCCTTCCAGGCCCAGCAGTTCTATAGCCAGGGAGCGGGCGTTCTCCATGACATCTATAAAATCTTTACTCCTGTGGGAGATTTCTATTAATGATAGGTCTAAACCGTTGAAATTAATAATTGCTTCTGAGGCCTTTTTCAATACCTCCTGCGGAAGCACGCAGGGACCTGCGCTGAAATTGTGTTTCTTCATCATGTAGATTTGACAATGTTGTGTTGAATGTTCTATGCAAAAATGCTAAAATTACCAGGAAAAACAGTTATAAAAACGATAAATATTTGTTATATTCTTAACAAGAATTCAACCGTATCCACACCGTCCGCATAATCCCGTAATTCCGGTTTTTGCGTTTTTCCGAAGGCCACTTCACCAGGAGTCAAACCACTGGCTACAATACATTGTATTTTTTCGGAATCTCTTAATAGTTTATCTCTTAAAGTATCCTCAGTTTTATACGTTTCGTAGAAAAGGGTGGCAATGGGAGAGGCATAGCTTTCGTCTTCTTTAAGCATTAAAAATCCGTTATCCCGGAGTTTGAAAAGGCTCATCAGGTAAACCGCTTTGTTGTAGTCGTAATTATTGGCGTACTTATGTATTTCTATAATGTCTTTGAAAGGATATACAGCCTTGAAAAGCCTGTCAAAATCATAATTTTCCGGTACAAATAGTTTGGAAACGTTCCTGCACCCGAGACCGAAATAACGAAAGATATCTTCCCCAAGGCCGGCCAGCTGTTCGTCGGTTTCTTTTCCCGTAAGAACCGCGACGGAATTCCTGCTTTTACGGATGATATTCGGTTTACCTCCGAAATAATATTCGAAGTACCGGGATGTGTTGTCGCTGCCGGTGGCAATAACAGCGTCGAATGTTTCCAGCTTTTCTTCGGTAAATGTTATTTTACCTTGAAAGGAAGGTTCCACGTTTTCCAGGTATTTGGCCAGGTAAGGGAGCAGATGCCGATCGTTGGAAGATTGTTTGACGATAACCGAATGTCCGCAGAGAAGTACACTCATAAAATCGTGAAAACCTACCAGCGGAATATTACCGGCCATGATCACAGCTACTTTTTTGGAAGATGCGGGTTTCGTCTTGTAATCCGAAAGCCATTGCGAAAGATTTTCTTCCGTGAGTGCAAGTGACCATTGGTTCAGGGCAAAGGCCAGGTTTTCCCCGGTAAACCATCTGTTGTGTTCTTCCGCCAGCCTCAATTGGTGCCAGAAACCGTCATAAAACGTATCGTTATGTAAAACGTCCTCTCTTTTGCTGTGTCGGATATCACGGAATTGCCCGATAAATTTCCCTAATTTAACAAAAGCATCTATGTTTTTTTGCAATGGATGCATAGTCATTGAATAAATTTTTTAATAAAAAATATCAAAAACAGGCGTATTCAGGAACTTATAGGAGGTTTTGTATTTCCTTTGAAAAAACAAAGACAATGAAAAGTCTAGTTTTTTTGTATAGAATTCCTTTTAGCCTTATTTTTGCTGGACAAAGTTACACGAAAAAGGAAGAAATTATGGCTATTATCATAACAGATGAGTGTATAAATTGTGGCGCTTGCGAACCGGAGTGCCCGAATACGGCAATTTATGAAGGTGCGGATGACTGGAGGTACAGCGATGGTACATCCCTGTCGGGAGATGTTGTTTTGCCAAACGGAAAGTCTGTAGATGCGGACGAAGCCCAGGAACCCGTTTCCGACGAGATATATTATATTGTTCCGGACAAATGTACGGAGTGTAAAGGATTTCACGAAGAACCTCAATGTGCTGCGGTATGCCCGGTAGATTGCTGTGTTCCGGATGACGATCATGTGGAAACGGAAGAAGAACTCTTAGGAAAGCAGCAGTTTATGCACCCGGAATAACGGGGATCATGCGGAAAGACATATAAAAACGCTGATCTTTACGGGTCAGCGTTTTCTTTTTCTGTTGGTCATGTAATCTTCTATGGCTTCTTTGGTGGTGAGCCAGTTCCTGCCTTCCTTGTAGGCATCTATTTTTCCCTGGCGTGTCAGTAAGCTGATATATTCCTGCCCGTAAGGCAAGCTCTCTTCTTCTACGAGATTGGAAATCTCCTTTATTAAGAAATCGTTACCCCGTATATTTTTCCGGATGTTTTCCCTTATATTTGATATACCGAATCTTAAATTTTTATACCATGAAAAAGTATGCTTTTTACGGGATCTTTTTTTTGATCCTGGTCTTTTCACATGTCGGTTTTTCTTCCGGTTTTCCTAGCACTTATGTCTTTTCTCCGGCTGTTACCGGCGAAACGGTAGAGGTCCGCATAACCTATGTTGACATTCATGGCAACCCTGCAGAAGGGAATGTTATGGTGAGTGGTCTTTATGCTGTTGACCAGGACTCCGGGGAGACTTACTACGCGGACAGGGAGGGGGTTTTTCAAATCCCGGAAGGAACTTATCGCTTTGACGCGGAACGTACCGGGCCGTGGGAGGGCATAGTACCGAAGGTGGAAACCATTGAGGCCGCAGGACCTTATGTTGTTGTGGAACTTACGCATTGGTACGAGTAGATACCGGAAATGAAAAGGCCGTGTTTTTTCAACAACACGGCCTTAATATTTTATAACGGGGACAAATTAAAAACTGCGGAATCTACCACCTCGTCTTCGTCCTCCTCCCGGCCCGCCTTCTTTCCCGCCGAATTTATCCAGTTTACAGCTCAGGGAGAACATAACATACCGCTTCAATACGGTATTTTCCACATCCTGGATATAAGAATCGGTAATGCTTCGCATAGTACCCACATTCTGGTCCAGGAGATCGTATACTTTTACCTTGAAAGTCATTTTATCTTTCATAAAGTTGTACCCGATGCTGCTGTTCCAGAGCCAGAAAGATTTGCGAAAACCATCCGCGATATTAGAATTGTAGGTATATCCGAAATCATTGCCGAAGACAATGTTCTTAGGCCAGTAAGAAGTAGTCACTACCTTGAAAGTATGCCGAAAATTAGAGGTCTTGTCTATGCTGTAATTGGTATATCTGGATTCGTTGTAATTAAAATTATAGTTTGGTTCTACAGTGAGCAACTCTCCGTATTCCCATGTGAACGAACCGGAAGGACTGATAGAAATATTATTTGCTTTAAAATTTTCATTATTGGTAATACCCCGGTTCATGGAAAAGTTGGTATTTAAGCCGAAACGGTATTTAAAGGTGTGTTCTTCTTTCTTCCTGGTGGTATTCCAATTCATACCCAGCATTGCGTTATACGTGCCGTTCAGGTTCTGAAATGTGGTGGTCCTTTTGAAGTTTTCGTCAAAAGTGGTCACGTTTACTATTTTGTTTTCGTCATAACTTACATTCCCGTATGCAAAGAAGCCCGTTCTTTTGGCAAAATCGTAATTGTTGTAGTTAAAGTAGACGGAATGGCTCCTGGTAGGGTCCAGGTTGGGATTTCCAATAGTGGTACTCAAAGGATTGGAGAGATCTTCCACCGGTAATAATTGCGAAGCGGAAGGCAGGTTAACTCTGTAGTTGTAATTGACGAACAGGGATTTTCCCTTGGACATTTCGTAACGTACATTGGCACGTACGGAAGGATAAATATACTGCTCCTTGAGTTTTGTGTGTTCACCGAGATAGATAGAGGAGTTGTTGTAATCCGTAATATTGGTCCCCAGGTTAAGCCGTCCCCGAAACTTGCTTTTTCGCAGGCGTAGTCCTATGGCAGGGTTAATGGTGTTTCTTCGGGATTCTGTGTAGTTAGATAACGGATCGTTCCTGTCGGTATAATCTTCGGTGGATTCTTCAAAATTAAAAGTTTCTCTGTTGGAGGTAGATTTATTGGTATCGTAACCAACTTCCCCGGTAAGGCTCAGGGAATCTGTGATAGGCTCCGTATACCTCAGGTTGAAGGAATAATTATCCGTCCGGTTTTCATTGATTTCCTTTTGGTTACGAATATCGTCCGGATCATCATTCTGGTAAAATACGGTTGATGACCTGTTGATGCCTTCCGAATCGTTGGAAGAATTATTATTGCCAAACCGGAAATTCATATATCGTCCCTTTTTGCCGAAACGTCGTACGAAAAAGAGATCGGACCGGAAACTTTCCCTGTTCGTCGAACTGTTGTTGACCGACTCACTTTCATTGAGCAGGTCCCCGTTTTCATCTACGGAAAATTGGGTTTGCCGTGAACTGAAGTCCGAATCGGTTTTATTTATGGTAGGGGAGAACCCTATGGTTGTCAGGGAATCCAGTTCGTATTCCAGGTTGGTATTAAAGCTATGGTCTCTGGAGTCATTGACGGTTGTATTCTCCGAGTTGGAGGTGAATTCTCCTTCCGGGGTCAGGTTTATTTGTTCCGTTCGGTTATCGTTTTCCCTGTTGGTCTGGGTGTAGAAATAACTTGCATCCGTTTCCAGTTTGTCCTTAAAAAAGTCATCGGCGAAAGTCAGTCCGCCTAAATGCGATGTGGTTATTCCGGAGCCTGTGGAACCAAAGGATACCCCGTTGATATTTACACCGCCCTGCCCATTGCCCCATACATTTCTTCCGCCTCCCATGGCGTCGAATATTTCATCCATGGAAAAGCCGACACTGTTAATGTTATTGCTACCAGCCAGGACACTTATTCTCTGTCCTTCATTAAAATAATTTAAAAACAGGTTTGTTTCATAGCGGTCGTCCGTGCCGTAACCTCCCGTTGCCCGCCCGAAATATCCTTTGTTCTTACCCTGTTTTATGGTGAGGTTGATGGTCTTGTCATCGGAACTGGCATCCTCACCGGAGAGTTCTTCTTCTTTGGTCTTGGTATCCGAAACCTGGATTTTCTCTATGATATCCGAAGGTAGATTTTTAGTAGCTATCTGGCCGTCGTTTCCAAAAAAAGGCTTTCCGTCCACCAGCACTTTACTTACTTCTTTACCATTGACTGAAATCTTCCCGTCCGTTCCAACCTCGACCCCGGGAAGTTGCTTCAGTAAGGTTTCCACATTGGAATCGGGGCGTACTTTAAAGGAGTTGGCATTAAACTCAAGGGTATCTTTCTTTACCTGTATGGGAGGAGCTTCTCCCTGTACCACAACTTCGGCAAGTTCATCGGCACTCTCCCGGAGCTCAATAGTACCGAGATCGAGAGGATCATTGAGAGCTTCTATCGATCGGGAGTAAAGCTGATACCCGATAAAAGAAACTTTGATGTAAGCGGGTTCGTCTGTTTTCCGGACTTCCAGTGAAAAGGACCCGGAGCGGTTACTTATGGTATAGTCCAGTACAGTGGAATCTTTTTGGGAAGACAGGTAAACAGTTGCAGATTCCAGGGGTGACTGATCCAGGGCGTCGATAACCCTTCCTTTGATTTCTACGGTGTTCTGGGAAAATAAAAACGTGGTCCATAGCAGTACCATGGAGGTGAGTAAGGATCGGTAATACATTCTACGGCGTCTGTTGGTTATAATGAAAGCTATATTACTGGTATTATTAGATTTTTCCTATTGTGTTATAATATTTTAATACTATTTAACAGAAGTTTAATGACTCTGTATCCGGACCTTTAGACCGGTATAAAAAGTATTGGTTTAAAACAGGAAAAGGTTTTAACATTATTTTAAATAGGGAGATATACCTTTCCCTGTTCAAAGGAAAAAACAGGGAGACCGTGGCTGTTAATAGCCGGCAGCGGCATCATCCCCTCTTTTATCGGCGCCACCTTCCAGTTTTCCGTTCGGAAGGACCAGAATGGCATCCACTTTACCAAGTATGGGGGTACGGTCTTCGTTAATGAAGTATTCTTTTTGTTTCAGGCTATCCAGTATTTCGGGAGAGAATGCTCCGGGCTCAAAAGTAATGGTATCCGGTAGCCACTGGTGGTGAAACCTGGGGGCGTTTACCGCTTCCTGCATTCCCATATCGTATTCGTATACATTGAGAATGGTTTGCAGGACCGATGTTATAATCGTGGAACCTCCGGGGGTGCCTACCACCATCCAGAGCTTACCACCTTTTTCTACAATAGTCGGGGTCATGGAACTGAGCATACGCTTTTCCGGAGCTATGCTGTTGGCCTCGGCACCGGTGAGCCCGAACATGTTTGGCACGCCGGGTTTGGCACTGAAATCGTCCATTTCATTATTGAGAAAGAATCCCAGCTCATCGCTGTATAGTTTTGAACCGTAGGCACCATTCAATGTTGTGGTTACCGAAACGGCATTGCCATAAGCATCTACGATAGAATAATGCGTGGTTTCATTACTTTCTGTAATCTGTATTTTACCGTGAGACACATCCGAAGATCTTGTGGCCCGGTCAAAGGAAAAATCCTGCATCCGTTTACGCAGGTAGCGTTCGTTTAACAGCGTGCTTTGGGGGATATCCGTAAAATCGGGATCGCCGAGGAAATAATTTCTGTCGGCATAAGCTCTTCGTTCCGCCTCGGTAATTACCTGAATACTTTTTATAGAATTATGTCCGTATTCCGCCAGGGGGTAAGGGGCTATCATCTGCATGATCTGTGCCAGGGTTATCCCCCCGCTGCTTGGGGGAGACATGGAAATCACCTTGAGGTCTTTGTAGTTGAAAATTACCGGTATTCGCCATTTGGCATTATACCTGGCCAGATCTTCTTCGGTTACAATACCTCCTTTATCCTGGATAAAAGCAGCCAGTTTTCGGGCGGTTTCACCGCGATAGAAACCATCTTTGCCGTCTTTTTGAATGCGTTTCAGCGTCCGGGCCAGGGCCGGGTATTTTACGATATCACCTTTCCGGAACGGGGTTGCGAATAAAGTACTATCCCCGTTTACTTCAATGAAAAGATTACGGTTACTTTCCAGACTTTTTTCCTGCTTTTCCGTAACCACAACTCCTTTTTCCGCGAGGGCTATGACCGGTTCCAGGACTTCATGGAATGGCAGTATTCCCAGTTTTCTGTGCGCTTCAAAAACGCCGGCTACCGTTCCCGGGACACCTACGGCCATGGCCCCCAGAGTACTTTTTCCCGGGATCACATTGCCCAGGCTGTCCAGGTACATGTCCTTATGGGCGGCAAGAGGAGCTTTTTCCCGGTAATCCAGGGCACCGATCTCTCCGTCTGCTTTGCGATATACCATAAAACCACCGCCCCCCAGGTTACCGGCAAAAGGATAGGCTACGGCAAGTGCCAGTTCTGTAGCGGCCATGGCATCAAAGGCGTTTCCCCCTTTTTTCAGGATATCAATGCCAATGGCAGAAGCCTCTTCCCGGGCGGATACGACCATTGCTTTATCCGTGATAAGTCCGGAAGAAGAATGCCTGGTCTTACAACTGCTTATAAAAAAGAAAATACTCAGAAGGTAAAGGTAGGTTCTGGGGTGTTTTTTTATCATTTGAATTCAGTTTTTGGTTCCACGGATTTTCTTATGCTTCGCTTCCTTTTCCCGTATCCGTTTTTTTATCCGCTTCACGGATTTTTGCCTTTGTAAATATAATCAACTCTTCGAAAAAGGCGGTAAACTCTTTTTCAAAGGATGTGTAGTGTTCCCGCAGGTCGTTGATCGCGAGATGCATATCAGATTTATATGCCGTTCTCCGGTTCATTTGTGTGAGTATTATTTCCAGACCTTCGAGGGAAGCATAACTTACCAGCCAGTTATCTTTTACCATATATGGCATCATTCCCAGGGTTCTTTCCGGCAACAAGGTTTGATGTTTCTGTAACATTTGATAAAAATTTCCCGCATAAGTCTCCAGGGGAATATCGGAATAGCGTTTCCAGTTGGCCGCCAGGAAATGATCGTAGTACATATCTACGATAACCCCGCTGTAGTGACTGTAATTGGCATGAAGTCTTTTGGTACTTTGCCTTACTATGGGATGGTGATCGGTATAGTAATCGATCTCCCGGTGAAGCAAAATTCCCTGCTGTATTCGTTCCGGGAACGCCAGGTATTTCTTTCCTTTAATACCGTCGGCAATGAAATTCCCGATCTGGATATACTCGTCTTCACCGGACAGGTAAATATGTGCTAAAAAATTCATTTTCCGAATATACGAAAAAAGCTTTCCTGATCAGGATGGAAATTCTTTTTTTGGATGCAGTACTAAAGCTTACGGAATAAGGTTCCGTATTGCCATTTGTTTATCCTCCTATTTTTTCATGGCCTGTACCAGTTCCAGTTGGTCGAGGCTTACATTGGTGGTGAAAAGACCATAGTTCACCACTGCCTTGTTCTTTTCTATGGTTTCGATGTTTCCTACCGCTTTACCGTCGAGCAAACGCACCCTGTCACCGATTTTCAATACCGGTTTCGGTTTGTTGTTTTCCTGCCGGATAGCCTCTTTTTTCGCTTCTTTTTTCTTCTCGCGAATGACCTCCACTTTTTTCTCCATTTCCCTGGCGACCTGTTCTTTTTCTATTTTTTCTTTTTTCTTTTCTTTGGGGGCCTTGGGTTTTCTCTTGCTGTTCTCGGTTTCCACGACCCTCAGGAATTCGGAGATCAGGGGGCGTTTCTTTTTATCTGTAAAGTATTTTTCCGCGATGTCGTTGATTTTATTCCCCAGGTATATCATACGCTGGTTATGATCAAACAGTTGCTGGTAGCTTTCCAGTTTGGACTGTATCCTTTCGTTCAGGGATTCCAGGCGTGTGGCTTCTTCACGGGCCTTTACTTCTTCATCCTTCAACTGCTGGGAAGTTTTTTCCATACGGTTGCGCTCCTTTTGCAGTTTGGCAATAGTAGCGTCAAACCGGACTTTTCCACGTTCTATCTTCTTTTTGGCGCGGTTTATCAGGCTGTACGGAATACCGTTTTTCTGGGCTACTTCAAAAGTAAAAGAACTTCCGGCTTCCCCGACAATAAGCCGGAATACGGGTTCCAGGCTCTTGCTGTCAAAAAGCATGTTGGCGTTGGAAGCGTAGGGCAGTTCGTTGGCCAGCATTTTCAGGTTGGCGTAATGTGTGGTAATAATACCAAAAGCTTCCCGATGGTAAAACTCTTCCAGGAAAGTTTCGGCCAGTGCCCCGCCGAGTTCCGGATCACTACCGGTTCCGAACTCATCGATCAGGAACAAGGTTTGCGAGTTACATTTCCGCAGGAAAAAGTTCATGTTCTTCAGTCGGTAACTATAGGTACTTAAATGGTTTTCGATAGATTGATTATCTCCTATATCCGTCAGTATCCTGTCGAAAAGGCACATTTGGCTCCTGGGGTGTATAGGGACGAGCATGCCGCTTTGCAGCATAAGCTGTAACAGCCCCACGGTTTTCAGGGTAATACTCTTTCCTCCGGCGTTGGGCCCGGAAATAACAATGATCCTGTTATCCTCTTGCAGGGAAATAGTCTGTGCGTAGGTCTTTTCTCCTTTTTTCTTGTTTGTCAGATAGAGAAGCGGATGAAAGGCATCGATCAGGTTCATGGTCTTTTCCCCGGTAATTTCCGGGAGAATACCATTCATTTCCCTGGCGTATTTCGCCTTCGCCGCAATAACATCCATCGCAGCGAGAAAGTCCTGGTAGTCCTGTAGCAGCGGGGCATAAGGACGAAGGAAATCCGTGAGAGCCTTGAGTATCCTTTTTATTTCTTCCGATTCCTCGTATTCCAGGTTACTCAGCTCGCGGGAATACCGGAGGGTCGCATCCGGCTCAATATAGACAATACTGCCTGTCTTGGAATTTCCCATAATAGCGCCTTTCACCCGTTTTCGGTACATGGCCTTTACGGCAAGTACCCTGCGGTTTTCCACCACGGATTCACGGATGTCATCGAGGTACCCGGCGGAATTACACGATTGCAGGGCACTTAAAAAACTCTGATTTATTTTTCCCCTGGTCTCGTTTATGGATTTTCGTATTACGGATAATGTTTCCGAGGCGTCGTCCTTAATTTCCCCGAAGCGGTCAATAATATTGTTTATCTCCTGTACGATAGCCGTGGTGTATTCTACCTCGTTTGCCATTTCGTGAAGAATGGGATAGTATTCCTTAAACTTCCGGAAAAAGAGGAGATGAACGTTTACCGTACCGGATATTCCCGCTATTTTCTTAAAACCTCCGAGTTCTATAAGTGTGTTTTCAATTCCCAGTAATTTGATTTCCTGGAAAATATTGTCAAAATAATGCCCCGGAATACTGTTGTTATTATCAAAAGAAGCGACGTATTCCGAAGTTTGCTTCAGGGCGGCAAAGAGTTTTTCTTTTTGGGTATACGGTAATATGCGCAGGGCCTTTTCTTTACCGAACTCGGTTGAGCACAATTCCTCTATTTGGGAGAGTATGGTAGAAAATTCCAGGTCTTGCAGGGTTTTATGATGGATCTGATGCATAAGCGTTTTTAAAGTTGTACTAAAAAATCAGGTTACAAAGATAAGCAGTATGCGTGAAGTATACACCGGGAAGGGAAGAAGGAAGTTGCAGGTTACACGTTGCAGGCTGCAAGTATGGGTAATGCAACGTGTAACCTGCAACTTGTAATGGTTTTAATCACCTCATTACAATAAAGTTCCGTTTTGGTTTTTCCGCAGTATAATAAATAAATAGACCGCTCGGAGATAAGTTCGGCAGAAATACGTATTTTTACGGGCGAAATACGTTGGAAAACATGAGTCAAAGAGTTCTGCTTTCTTCCAAAGAAATCCACATTATTCTGCATCGGTTGGCCTGCCAGCTAATTGAAAATCACCTCGATTTTAAAAATACGGTATTGATAGGTATACAACCCCGGGGAAAGTTTCTCGCGGACAGGCTTATTCAGATCCTTCAGGACGAATATCACGTTAAAGACATACAATTAGGTTTCCTGGACATTACGTTCTACCGGGATGATTTTCGCCGGGGAGATAAGCCCCTGGAAGCCAATAAGACACAGATAGATTTTCTCGTGGAGGATAAGAAAGTGGTGTTTATAGATGATGTACTGTATACGGGAAGAAGTATCAGGGCTGCCCTGACGGCTATACAGTCCTTCGGAAGGCCCGCGGAAATAGAATTATTGACCCTTATAGACAGAAGGTTCAGCAGGCACCTGCCCATACAACCCGATTACAGGGGAAGACAGGTAGATGCCATAAACAAAGAAAAAGTAAAGGTAATGTGGAAAGAGAATGAGGGGGAAGATGTCATTTACCTGGTAGGCAGCTGATAAAAACGTACATCGCTTTTGTTTACCATTCAGCATAAAAACCTGATATGAATACCCGGTTTTCAGTACGAAAACCAAAACCGTAAACTACAAATACAACTTTTGAATATGAGCCAGCTAAGTGTAAATCACTTATTAGGAATAAAGTATCTCAACGAAGCGGACATTCAACTCATTTTTGAAACTGCGGATCATTTTAAAGAAGTAATCAACAGGCCCATAAAAAAGGTACCCTCACTTCGTGATATAACCATAGCCAACCTTTTTTTTGAAAACAGTACGCGTACACGATTGTCTTTTGAACTGGCAGAGAAACGGCTTTCTGCCGATGTCATCAATTTTTCAGCGGCACAATCGTCCGTTAAAAAAGGGGAGACCCTGATCGATACGGTGAACAATATCCTTTCCATGAAAGTAGATATGGTGGTCATGCGGCACCCTAATCCGGGGGCAGGGGTTTTCCTGTCCAGGCACATCACGGCGAGTATTGTGAATGCCGGAGACGGCGCCCATGAACATCCCACACAGGCACTGCTGGATTCTTACTCTATAAGAGAAAGGCTGGGTGATGTAGCCGGGAAGAATGTGGTTATTGTAGGAGATGTACTTCACTCCAGGGTGGCATTGTCCAATATATTTGCGCTGAAGCTCCAGGGAGCGAATGTCAAGGTATGCGGTCCCAAGACACTTATCCCGAAATATATAGATTCATTGGGAGTAGAAGTGGAAACCAACCTGAGGAAAGCCCTGGAATGGTGTGACGTAGCCAATATGTTAAGGGTACAGAACGAAAGGATGGATATCAGCTATTTCCCTTCCACACGTGAATACACACAACAATTCGGGGTTAATAAGGCTATGCTGAATTCCCTCGATAAAGAAATAGTGATCATGCACCCCGGCCCGATAAACAGGGGAGTGGAAATTACCAGCGATGTTGCCGACTCCAAACAAGCCATCATACTCAACCAGGTGGAGAACGGAGTGGCCATACGTATGGCAGTTATATATTTGTTAGCATCAAAAATTAAAAACTGAAGCCATGCTTTTTGATAAACAGGAAGACAATATTACGATAGTAACCCACGAAAAGGGTTCGGTTCGTGCTTTTTGCGGCAAACTCGGGGAAGCGTATAACAAGATCAAGGGAGACAATGTTATTGTAAACCTGTTTTCCCTGGATGCAGTTACCACGGAAGACCTGTTGGAATTTCTCGAAATATCCAATAAACACCGGGGCGGAAAAAAATCTTTTGTACTGGTGACCAATAAGGTTAATTTTAACGAAGTACCGGACGAACTTGTGGTGGTACCAACACTAAAAGAAGCCCGCGATATTATAGAAATGGAAGAGATAGAACGCGATCTTGATTTTTAGAGTTTTCATTAACTTCACCGTAATATATATAACTTTAGTACATGACAAAAAATGTTTTAACCGGGTTTCTCGGAAAATCAGTTTTACCCCTCCCGATAATTATCGGGATTATTGGGACAGTTGAAATGGGTGGGGTAACAATCCCGAAAGCTTTCGGGTGAAGAGTTGCTGAAATTCAATTTCTGTCATACACTAAAACATACACCATATAACTAATTTATTCGTATTATGAATACCGTAAATCTGTAATAATCATTCTCTTATGAAGCTTACCATTCTGGGATGTTATTCTGCCACACCGAGGGCTTTTACGAACCCTACTTCGCAGGTACTTGAAATTAAAAATCACTTATTTCTGATAGATTGCGGAGAAGGAACACAGGTACAACTCAGAAAGCATAAGATAAAATTTGCAAGGATAAAACAGGTATTCATCTCTCATTTACACGGAGATCATTTTTTCGGTCTTCCGGGGCTGATTTCTACTTTTGTCCTCCTGGGAAGAGAGGCCCCTTTACATATTTATGGCCCCAAGGGTATTAAAGAAGGGATTACCTTATTATTGAAACTCGGCAAATCCCGGACTAATTTTCCCCTGGTCTTTCACGAACTTTCTTCCGCTTCTTCCCAACTTATCTACGAAGATGACAAAGTAGAAGTACATACGATCCCCCTGGATCACCGGGTATACACGAACGGTTATCTTTTTAGGGAGAAAACCGGGGAAAGAAAACTGAAAATAGAAGAGGTGCTTAAATACGGTATCGACAGGTGTTATTACCAGAATATCAAGAACGGCAGGGATGTACAACTCGATAACGGGGAATGGGTACCCAACGAAAAACTCACTGCCGATCCGCCCAAGCCTAAAAGTTATGCCTTTTGTAGTGATACGGTCTATAAACCGGACATCATTCCGCAGATTGAAAAAGTGGACATGTTATATCACGAATCTACTTTTTTGGAGGAACATAAGGACCTTGCCGCAAAGACCAAGCATTCCACGGCAAAGCAAGCAGCCGAAATAGCCCTTCAGGCAGAAGCAGAAACTCTTTTACTCGGACATTATTCCATACGGTATGGGGACCTGGAAGCTTTTCGCCAGGAAGCACGGACCGTTTTTCCGCGGGTAGAACTCGCCGACGACGGTAAAGTGTTTGAGTTTTAAAAATCATCTGCTTGTTGATTGCAGGTTGTAAACTCAGCATTAAAAACTTCTAACCTGAAACCACATTCATTTACCATATCCCATCCAGTTCATAAATATCAACAGACCGGAATAGGGTGTGGGTTTCTGTGCTCCGCAACTCTATAACTTCTTTTTCGATATCCATATGAACAGGAACAGGCATATAAAAGGTCCCGTCATTCCCGAAGATTTCCAACCCGGTTCTGTCTGCAAATAGCGTAAGCTCCAGGTGATCGTCAAATAACGGCAAACGGGCTTTTACATCGCCTGCGGTCAACTCTTCTTTATTGATATTGTATGTTATAGCCATTCCCCGGACGAGAACGGATATTTCCCCGGTTTTGCCCGGTTGTATATCCAGACGCATCTCCAAAGGACCATTCCCTTTAAAATTTAACGGGACGGTTTTGTCTTGAGGGATTGTCAGATGTTCAAAATGATGTGTCTCTATGCGTAATTTTTTCAGTTCTTCCACCGGCGTTCGGGATATACGGAGTCCTTCAGGTGTTTTCACCAGTTCCAGTTCCATGGGGATACTCATCGATTGGTTAAAATGGTTACTTCCTTTATCGGTATCCGTTTGCCACCAGCCTATTTCAATTTTCCGTCCCTGGGGGTCATTGGTAAATGTCTGTGCGGCATAATATCCTTTTCCATGCATGCTTTTAAGTCGTGATGTTTCAGGGTGAAATGCTTTCCCGTCGAAATTACCGATAGCATATTCACCGTTAGCGGCAGATAATATCCATTTTTTTTCGCCGGGCTGATCCCGCACTGGCAAGGCATACAAATCGGGGCATTCAAACAGGTATCGATCCTCGCCGATACCACCTTTCATAATACTGGTGAGTTGCCAGTTTTTTAGATCGGGGGAGGAATAGAAATGAACGGTATGTTGTTTTCCGGGTTTTTCCACGTACAGGACCATGACCCATTTCCCGGAAGGCTCATGCCGGATAATTTTCGGGTCCCGGTTCCCATCGGTTATTTTTTCCAGAATGGGATGTTCCAGTTTGGTGAAGCTTCTGCCATCCTGGCTGTAGGCCAGTCCCTGGGTCCAGCTACTATCGTAGGTGTAGCTAACCACTATAGGCGGATTTTCGGCAGTCCCCAGTCCGCTGCTGTTTTGTTTGTCCACAACACCGCTACCGCTAAAGATAGTTCCGTATTTATCAGGATACAGGGCTTCACCCAATTCTTCCCAGTGTACCAGGTCTTTACTTACTGCGTGCCCCCAGTGCATATTACCCCATAATACCCCATACGGATTGTGCTGAAAGAATAGATGGTATTCGCCTTGGAAGTAAACCAGCCCGTTAGGATCATTATTCCATCCTCTTTTCGGGGAAAAATGAATCTGTCCCCGGTATTTTTCACTGTAGCGTGTATCCTTATCTGCCTCTTCATTTCGCTGTTGTATGAGAGTAAATATTCCGGAATTTTCATCCAGTTCATTTACGCGGAGTTCCAGTTCTTCATGCTGCCATTTTCCTATATCCAGGTAGGCATACCAGTCCGGGTTTTCATCGGCGAGTTCGATCTCAAATTCACGGACGACCTCACCATTATGCGAAACGGTCATTTTTTTCTTCTGTGCACCGTTCTTTACCGGTAATAACAACCATTTTTTTTCTGCCTTTATGGTATGACCGGTACTGTCACTACTATGCGAAGAGAAGACTTTACCGGGAGAAATGGTTAAGATAAAAAGTAATAGCGGCAGAATAAAGAGTTGATGGCTAGTTTTGGCAGGTTTCATTATATAAGATTTAGATGAATAATTCTATAAAAACATTGAAGTTAGCACAATAAAAGAAAATAGAATGTTTTTTATTTTCTTTTATGCGGTAACAAGAGCGGAGAGACATAATGATTACAGGGAACTCATTTAAACTTTCCTTAATTGGCTACAAAATGCCCTTTTTGCCCCACAGATTGTCTTTTTCCCGCAACGTAGCGCTGCTATGTTGCTCAAAAAAGCCTGCCTGTAGAACAAAAATTGCTATTTTTCGCTTCAATCAAAAAAGTTTAAACGAGTTCAGGGTTAATATTTTCTTAATTTCAGAATTTACCCGCCCTTAATATCCTTTCATAGCATTTTTGATATATTTGCGAGAGTGCATATGGAATCGGAAATCCTTAAAATCAAATCACTAGCCGTTCAGATACAGGCGGGAAATACCCGGGCGTTTAATCAGCTTTACACTGTGCTTTGGGAACCGCTCTATGTCCATGCCCGGGCATTGGTCATGGATGAGGATAAGGCCAAAGACATTCTTCAGGAAATATGGGTGGATTACTGGCAAAGGCGAAATAAAATAGATCCTGCCAATATAAGAGCTTACCTGTTTCGGGCAGTAAAATACAAAACCTATAACTATTTGCGCGATCATAAATTTAACCACGTGCAACTGGAAGCCATCCACACACTGGCCGACGTTGTCCCGGAACAGGATACCGAAGATCATGCCTATCTTTTCGCATCGCTTATAGAGCCTTCTCTGGAACGGCTGCCCTCCCGGTGTCAATCTATATTTAAGTTAAGCCGTATTGAAGGCTACAGTAATGATGAAATAGCCCGTCTGCTCAATATTTCCAAACGCACGGTAGAAAATCAGATATCCCTGGCCATGAAAAGGTTGCGCACCGATCTTCAGGGACGGGAATGGGCGCTGGTACTTTTCTACCTCTACATGCTTTAATAAAACTTTATCAAATCCTGTCTTTTGTTACCAAATCATTAAGAGTTTTTGTTTTTCCGTGAGTTTATAGCTGTCTATGGTATATATAGATAGAAAACTGTCATATGGAAGAAAAGGCATTTAGAAAATTACTCGGTAAATCTTTAAAAGGAACGCTTACGGATGAAGAAAAAAGGAAACTTCAGGAATTTGAAAAACGCCTGTTATCTGAAAATCAGGATGCCGTATTTAAAAACAAAGCCCATAAGGAAGATATACGTATAGATGTACAGCGAAGAATAGCCCGTAAACTTCGCCATACTACCCGGCGATATCAATGGCTAAAAGTGGCTGCTTCCGTAGCTTTACTGGTGGGGTTATCCGTATTCGGGTATTTCCGGTGGTATACAACATCTGCCGACCGGTTCCGGACAATAGCCCTGGAGACCGGAATGCCCCCCGAAAAGGTGATTTTGCCCGATAGTTCCGTAGTGTGGATGAACAGCGGGACCACTCTCCGCTATGACAAGGAATTTTCAAAGCGAAGGAAAATCATTCTGGCAGGAGAAGCATTTTTCGAGGTCAAAAAAGACAGTCTGCACCCGTTTTCCGTTGCTTTCGGCGATAACCGTCTGGAAGTCACCGGAACCCAATTCAATATTAAATACTACAAAGATGAACCATCCGATCATAACGTGGGTATAAAAGAAGGAAGTGTGCACGTACGGACAGCTGAAGAAACAGTTTCCCTGGAACGGGATGACCACCTGAAATTTACCGGACAAGGCAGAATTATAAAGACCACCAGACCTTTTCCGGATAACGGATACTGGAATGACGGAGCGATGTATTTTGACCGGACACCGCTGAACAATGCCTTGCTGGCTATAGCCAGGCGCTATAACCTGGTACTACAGTATAAAGAAATGCCAGTACCGGTACGGGAACAGGACAGTAAGGTCACTGCAAGTTACAAGACAGGTACTGATATACAGGATATACTCAAAGGATTAACCCTCATAACCCCCTATGCCTATGACTTAGATACGGAAAAGCACCTGTTACAGGTAAGACCAAAATAGAAGAGGAGTGTAATCGCTTGCCGGCAATAAATCCACTCCCCTTAAAAGTAATCACTAAAAAACTAATATATGAAGATTTTTGATATCCAAAGGTTTTTAATGTGCCTGACAGCCGTATTCCTGTCACTTCCATTAGCAGCCAGACAAAACATTGATCCCGGGAATTATGAAGTAACCCTGAAAAAAGCAAATTTAGCAGGGATTTTCAACCAGATAGAAGGGCAGACCCCTATTACTTTTGCTTACAATGAAACCATAGATGAAAACACCCGGGTTAATATCCGGGAGGGAAAGCAGAATCTCGAAACCTGCCTGGAACAAATCTCTTCCCAGCTAAACATAACCTTTAATTTCGTCGAAAACACGGCTTATGTTGTTCCCAAAGAAAATAAACCTGTAAAACAGCAATCCATACGGGTAGGCGGAACGGTAAGAGATGATCAGAATTTGCCACTTGCCGGGGCAACCGTAGTGGAAAAAGGGACAAATAATGGTGTTTCTACGGATTTCGACGGTAATTTTTCCATAGATGTTTCCGGCCCCGGGGCAATACTCCAGGTATCTTACATGGGCTTTGCCCCTTATGAAGTGGAAGTTTCGGAAAGCAGTAACCTGGAAATCGTTTTAAGAGAAGACCGGAATGTACTCGATGAAGTCCTGGTGGTAGGTTACGGTACACAGAAAAAGGCAAATCTTACCGGGGCGGTAAGCCAGGTAAGCGGGGAAGACCTTGATAACCGCCCGATAACCAACCTTAATTCCGGTTTGCAGGGGCTCCTGCCGGGGGTTACGATAACAGGCGCTTCCGGGGCTCCCGGTAACAATGCAGGGAACATCCGTATAAGAGGAGTCGGCACCTGGGGCGATGCCAATCCGCTGGTGGTGATAGACGGAGTACCTGGAGGAAATCTGAACATTCTCAATCCCAAAGATATAGAGAGCGTTTCCGTATTAAAAGATGCCGCCTCTTCTTCCATTTACGGGGTTAGAGGTGCAAACGGAGTTATCCTGGTAACAACCAAAAAAGGGAGTATGGGTAAACCGAGCCTGTCCTATGATTTTTATTACGGCTTTCAAAATCCGACGGCTTTGCCCGATCGCCTCGGCTCCCCCGAGTATATGGAGCTTTTAAATGAATCGCAGGTGAATGTGGGGCGAAATCCTACATATACCGAAGATGAAATAAGGATAGCAAGGGAAGGAACAGATCCGGATAACTATGCCAATACCAATTGGATCAAAGAAGTGTATAAAGATTATGCGCCTCAGGAGAATCATAACCTCGCCATTAATGGCGGTAACGAGAACCTGAATTACTACCTGTCGTACGGATACCTGAAAGAAGGCGGATTGATAACAGGGGATAACTACAATTCCGAACGGAATAATACCCGGGTAAAGATCAATACCACACTTTTTGACCACCTGGATGTCACGGCGAATCTCGGTTATGTCGACAGGAATTTTTCCGGTTCTTCACAAGACATGGGACCTTTATACCAGGCACTTACCATCATACCTTTGGTTCCGGTAAGGAACTCTGCTGGAGGATGGGGCTATATCGGAGGGTCGAGCAATCCTGTTGCGGTAGCCAGTGATGCCGGTACCAACGATTTTTCATCAGAAGAGTTCACAGGAAACATACAAGCGGTTCTGAATGTATTCGACGGCTTTAAAGTCACGGCCCGTTACGGACTCGTAAAATATAACTCGCGGAAAAATGTTTTCGAGAGAACCATCAATTATTACAGCCCGGAAACCGGGGACCTGTTGTGGCAGACCGGCTATCCCAACAAAATAACCACCAGCAGTTACAAAGGAATTTACCAGACCTTTATCGGAACGGCCGAATACGAAAAGAATTTTTCGGATACCCATCATGTAAAACTTCTCGTCGGGGCTTCGCAGGAAGAGACCATTAATGACGATCTGGGAGCTTCCCGGACAAACCTGGCTTCATCTTCCACGGGGCATATCAACCTGGGGACAGAAAACCAGTTGAACAGCGGGTCTCACGAAGAAAATGCCCTTCAATCTGTTTTCGGGCGGGCAAATTATGCCTTTAAAGATAAATACCTTGCGGAAATTGATTTCCGGTACGATGGTTCTTCACGTTTTTCAGATAGTGTACGATGGGAGCTTTTTTCCGCGGCATCACTGGGCTGGGTATTTACCAAAGAATCCTTTCTGGAGAACCTGGGACCTTTGAATTACGGTAAAATACGTGCTTCTTACGGTACACAGGGAAACGATCGCATAGCCGACCTGGCCTATCTGGATATCCTTGGGCCCATAACCACTATGCCTATCGGAAACGAACTTTCCATAGGTTATCGCCAGACTATTGTAGGAAACCAGATGCTGACCTGGGAGACCTCCAAAAAAACCGATATAGGATTGGACCTCGGGTTTCTTAAAAACCGGTTACTCCTGAATTTTGACTATTACATCAATAAAACGGATAATATTTTATTAAGACTCCCCATCCCTGATATTTTCGGGGGACCGGATTATCCGTATCAGAATGCAGGTTCCGTGGAAAACAAAGGTTGGGAACTTCAACTGGGGTGGCAGGACCAGGTTAAAGATTTTAGCTATAACCTGAATTTCAATTTCTCCGATGTACGGAATAAAGTAGTGGACCTGGGAGGTACAGAACCCACATTAGGCGACAGGATACGTATGATAGGGGAGCCCCTGGATGCTTTTTACGGCCTTGTAGCCGATCGTATTGCCCAGGAATCGGACTTTACCTATAACGAGGCAGACGGGACCTATATTCCGAATTTTCCCTATATAGACGGAGATCCCGTACAACCCGGGGATCTTATTTATAAAGACCTTAACGGGGACGGGGAAGTAGACCTGGTAAACGACCGGAAGGTTATAGGGAGCCATATTCCCCGCTATACTTTCGGGTTCAGGGGAGCAGCAGCGTTCCGCGGATTCGATTTCAGCTTTTTTCTCCAGGGCGTAGGTAAGGCCGACGGATTGCTTACCGGGCCGGCAAGACATGCTTTTATAACCGAAAGTGCTATGCCACAGGACATACACCTGGACCGCTGGACCCCGGAAAATACAGGTGCGGGTTACCCGAGGCTAACCTATCAACAGTCCTATAACCAGCGACTGTCCACATACTGGCTGGAAGATGCATCTTACATCCGGCTGAAAAATATTCAACTGGGATATACACTTCCCGCTTCCGTTACCGAAAAATTAAGGGCCACCAAACTGAGGATATATTTCTCTGCGGACAACCTGTTCACCATTACCGATTATTTCAAAGGATATGACCCCGAATCGCCGGTTCATGATATCGAAGACCCTGTGACTAACGGACAATTTTATCCGCAACTGAAAACTTTTGTCTTCGGCCTGAATGTAACCTTCAGATAATTTTAAAAAATATGGACATGAAACGAATAATATACCTTAGCAGTTTATGCTTAATGCTGTTTGCCTGTGACGGGGATTTTCTTGATCGCGATCCGCAGGACCAGCTTACCAATAATAACTTTTGGGAAAATGAAGAGCAGCTGACATTGGCTGCAAATGCACTCTATTCCAATGTCAAGGCCAAAAATACCGTGGATATGGAGAACATGGGAGACAATACCCTCTGGCCTTCCACTACGCAATATCAGCAAATAGGCAGCGGAAATTACGGTCCGGACCAGACTACCCTGAATACGGAGTGGACCACCCAATACAAAGGAGTGCGCCAGGCCAACGCTTTTCTGGAAAACTACAAAAAAGCGGACATAGATTCCCTGGTAGCCGAACGCCTGGCAGCAGAAGTACGGGTGATAAGGGCACTGATGTATAGTTATCTTACCGCGTTCTGGGGAGATGTGCCCCTGGTGACCACCACTCTTGGGCTGGATGAATTGATGATACCCAGAACCCCGAAAGAAGAAGTTATAGATTTTCTACTGGAAGATCTGGAAGACGCGGCCCGGTTTCTTCCTTCGGAGGTCCCGACAGGAGAAAATCTCGGACGGATGAGTAAAGGAGCTGCCCTGGCCCTTAAAGCCCGGGTAGCCCTTTACAACAACAGGTTTGAAGTCGCCGAAAAAGCGGCAAAAGATGTAATGGACCTGGGCGTATACGAATTGTTCACCAGTGGCGACCCGTCAAAAAATTATTACGACCTGTTTACTGACGCCGGCAAACTGGCGAACGGGAATAATAAGGAAACCATTATAGCCCGTTTAAACCTGGAAGACGTTTCTATGCATAATTTAAGCCGGGAGATCCAGGTACCCGACCAGGTAATACGATGGAACCCTACGAAATCTCTGATAGACACATATCTTATGGCAGACGGTCTTCCCATAGATAAGTCACCCTTGTATGAGATAAACACCTACGAAGACATTTTTGAAGATCGCGATCCCAGGATGATACAAACTATCTTACAACCCGGATCGGAGTGGGGTGGGCGTTATGATGGCCGCGAAGAAAATGATGATCCCGGGATATTTGAAGTCCCGAAATTCCAATCGGACCGCCGGGGAGCCGTAACCCTCACCGGGTATTATTTCACCAAATATGTCGATTTGGGTGCGGTACCTACTTATAACAGGGACGATAATGATTTCCACCTGCTACGCTACGCCGAGGTGCTGTTAACCTATGCCGAAGCCAGGCTGGAGCAGGGAACCCTCACACAGGACGATGTGAACAAGACGATCAATTTATTGCGGGAACGCGTAGGGATGATCCCCATGAACCTGGCCGAACTGGAAGCCAACGGCCTGAATATAAGAGAGGAAATAAGACGGGAGAGAAGAGTGGAACTCGCCCTGGAAGGACAAAGATATTTTGATATAAAACGATGGGAACAAGGAGCGTTTCTCGGAGAAGATGTAAAAGGGACCAATATTCACTGGTTGGCCGATCCGGAAGCAGCGGGAAATTTACGAACGGATGAAGACGGCTTTATCCTTGCCCATACGGGAAGGACGTTCGATCCGGGAAAACATTACCTGTGGCCCATACCATTACCTCAATTGGAACGCAATCCTGACCTGGCACAAAATCCGGGCTGGTAACGTACGGATCAAATATATACCTGTATCCGGAAGGCGGTTAACGGAAAATGTTATAAAGCCCGATAACCGCCGGAGGATCGGGTGTATTTCGTAGTAAGAGAGCAAAAGTTCAATTTTTAAAACACAGCAATGCGCATAATAATTACGTTATACATAGCTTTTATAGCCTTTTCCGGTTTTTATTCCTGTAAAGAATCGGGGCACTCCGCCAGTAGTGAAAATATGGAAATATTCCGGAAAGATAGCACAGGAGAAGCTTCCGTAACCATATTAAGTTATAATATTCACCATTCCAATCCGCCTTCACGTCCTGATTATATTGACGTTGCCGCTATCGCAGAGGTCATAAAAAAGAGTAATGCGGATATTGTAGGTTTGCAGGAGGTAGATGTGTATACCGAACGTTCCGGAACAGCATTACATATGGCCAGGGAACTTGCGGAATTATCCGGAATGGATTATTTCTATTTTTCCAAAGCTATAGATTATAAGGGAGGGGCATATGGTACGGCTATTCTTTCCAAATATCCCTTATCCGATACCTTAACGATAAGCCTGCCGTCAGCGGCAGGAACAGAGCCGAGGGTGCTTTCCGTAGCAACGGTGACTTTTGATAATAACCGTAAATTCTGTTTTGCCAATACCCATCTCGATTATACTGATGCTGATAATAATATGGACCAGGCCGAGCACCTGGCGCTGTATTTTGAAGAACCTGCTTTGCCTGTTATTCTTACCGGCGATTTTAATGTAGCCCCGGAAAGTAAAACCATTACTTATCTCGATCAGCATTTCGTCCGTTCCTGCATAAATGCTTGTTCTTACACTTCTCCTGCCAATAATCCGAGGAGAACAATCGACTACATTATGTATAAAGGAGAAAATGACTTTACCGTTGAAAAACATCAAGTGATCCGGGAAAGTTATGCTTCCGATCATCTGCCGGTAAAAGCGGTTTTAAAAATGGAATGATCTTGTGGTACCTCAGGGATTTAGCTTAAAACTGTTTTTTAAATGTCTCGTTGGTCAGAACCGGGGAAGGGGATACCGGTTTACCAAAAAATTACATACTCCCGATACAAAACAATGTTTCCCCGGTATTCACCGGAGGTGTCCCTATTTTATAAAGGATAATACCATTTTCCGGAGATGTAATTTCGGTTAGTTTATTACCGAATTCATCCGTAATATATCCCAGTAATTGTCCCCCGGATATACGGTCACCACTTCGGAGATCACTGTAAAAAATACCTTTTGCCGGACTTTTAATATAATCCTGTCCTGTTATCCACACCTGTTTTTTGGGCTTGTGATCACCGGGGTGTCCGTACATTTTCATTTCATCGAGCATATTATAAACCCCGGTTTTAATCAGTTGTACGGCATCTTCCTGAACCGTTCCCAGTTTTCCCGCTTCAATGCTCAAAGCGGTAACTTCCTGTTGTGTGGCATGTTTGAATGCGTATTGTGCCGGTTCTTCCGGACCGATATTATACGGATACACGACATTATATGTAAAACCAGCCGCCTGGGTAAGTGTCCTGGCCAGTTGATTTTGTTCGGGAGCATCCTTTTTATCATAATAACACACAAAAGGCAGAAGGTCTTCACTGGCGTCGCCCCCGTGAATATCCAGGAATACATCCGAACCGGTAATGACCTTTTCGGAAATATAATTTGCTATTTGCTCCGTTATAGTCCCGTTTTTATCCCCGGGAAACACGCGGTTCAGGTTTTTTGCATCCTGTGGATTTAAAAAAACAGTCCTGCCGTAAAAGGCCGGTGTGTTGGCTATGGGGATGATAACGAGCGTTCCGTTGAGTTCATCCGGGTTCAGTTCTGCCAGTATTTCCTGTAAAGCAATAATTGGCGGGTATTCATAGCCGTGTATTCCGCCAACTATGGTAAATACCGGGCCCTCGTTTCTTCCTTTGATGACACTTAGGGGGAGTGTAGTTTCATTTTTGGTATCCGTAATTTTCAGCAATGTGTCCAGTCTGCTGGCGGGGGAAATATTTTTCCCAAATATAAAATCGTTTTGTGCGTGTATAGCACTATCGGAAGTCCACAACAATAACAGAAAAGCAATCCGTACTATTTTCATAACAAACTGTTTATTTTGGCTGATAGGAATATGCCGGCAATTTTTCGTTCCACTTTAATTTATAATGCAACTCTATTGCAAATATAACTATATTCCTTTGTATTCAATTAGTTTTGGTACACGGACTGCACATTAATCAGGAAACAAAAGACGCCGATGCCTCCCCAAATTGAAGTTATATGGCTGGGAAACGTTCAGATGAGTTGAATGCCGGAGAAATTTCTCAGGATGACAGGCAAGCCGGCACATAAAGAATATTCATCCGGGGCCTGATGTTAATTACTTATAAAATCTTCTCAATAAATTATTAAAATGGATGTGACTTCTGGTGAAATACCTTAATTTCAGATCAAAACATCCCTATGAGATATTTTAACCTGTCGTTCATTCTTTTTTTATGCGGTTTTTCCTATGCTATTGCCCAACAATCCGTCACTGCGAAAATTATAGATAGTACAAGTCAAAAACCGGTACCGTTCGCTACTGTTTCCATCAATAATGAGATGGGCGTAATAAGTTCGGAATCCGGTGATTTCACACTTCATCTTAAAAATGGGGCAATGGCTGGAGATTCCTTGTATATCAGTTGTCTGGGATATGGAGAAAAGGTTTTCCCGCTGGTCGGTTTTAAAGACTCGTTGATCGTGCTGTCACCTAAAGCGCTCGAATTGGACGAAGTAGTCCTTCTGAATAAAAACTATACGGCAGAGGAGATCATGGAACATGTGAAAGACAGCCTGGAAAAGAATTACGATTTTGACCTGCTGAAACAAAAACTGTTCTTCAGGAAATCGGATTATACGTATATAGATAAGAAAGAGACCACTTTACGAAAAAGTACGATCCCCGAATTTAATCAGTCTTTCGTAGATAGTTTAATGCACGCTATACCGGATTACAATTCTATCCATTCCGAGATCCTCGGGGAATTTTACGGGAATATGGCCCCCGAAAATTCCGGCTCCAAGTTACATATCGTCAAAGCCTCGCATTTATATGACAAAAACAATGAAATGTCCGTAAAGGCCCTTACAGAGCGGTTGCAGCATATTATCCGGTCACGGGTGAAGCGCGACTCGTATTTTAAGATAAAATCGGGGATAATTGGCACTAAGACTGAAATAGATTCTTCCATGTTCGGAGACGATAAGACAAAGGAGGCGGAGCAGCTTATCGAAGAACAGGAAAAGAAGGAAGAAGAACGTAAGAAGCGGTTTCTTCAATACGAAAAGCGATTACTTACCGGGCTGCAAAGCCGTAATTTTATTTTTGAAAAATCAGACCTGGATTTTATTCATAAAAGCCGTAAATACGAATTTAAGCTGGAGAACATAACCACACTTCACGATTATGTCGTTTATAAAATTTCCTTCAAACCGAAACGAAATGCCGATTATTCAGGGACCTTGTATGTAAATGCCGAGGATTTTGCCGTAATCAGGGCGGACTATGAAAATGTGGGCCCGCTTCGTAATTTCAAACTTTTCGGAGTCTCCCTGAGTAAGCACCTGCATAAGGGAACAATTATCTACGGGAAGGACGGAAGAAATACGTATGCGCTTAAATACATCGGGGAAGAAACCGGGCAGAAAGTCGGTTTTAAAAGACCTGTGAAGATCATTGAAAAGAACAAACACGTTAAAGGGCGACGGAAACAAAACGAACTTGCCAGTGATGTGCATTTTATAATACGGAACACCGATAAATCGGAGATGATCGTTTTTGAAAACAATACCATCGATGCCACGGAATATGATAGTTATACGGAAGAACCCGATGTCGTACCGCAATACCTATCCGAATACGATCCTGATTTCTGGGAAGGGTATAACATCATAGAACCGAATAAGGCTATTAAGGAGTTTAGGAGTGTGGGGGATTAGATGACAGGGCAAACACATTAAAAAAACTATAATTGTAACGTTTAATGGTTACAGGTTACAAGTTTCAAGTTACAGGTGGGCATGCCTGAATATGGTTGCCTTTTTTCAGGATATTATTAAAGATGGAAGAACAGGGATGACGACGAGTCTTCGACTTAGTAGTAAAACCGGGGCCTGTTAAAAATATCTGAAGTATGTAAGCCCTATAGAGTAATTCATACGTCGGTATATACCGGAATTAACCTCAATTTCCCGGGATTTTACGTTTTTCCGATTCAAACTCATCCCTGGTTATGGCATTTTCATCCAGGAGTTTTTTTAATTTACTCACGAAGTGAGATTTAAATGCTCCGACGCTTGCGTCGAAAAGTAATCTATGGTTTCTGCCTCATGCCTCGCGTCCCGATAGGTATCGGGATGCCCCGAGGTAGTTGACTTAATTTGTCAAGATCGTCGTTTTTGCCCGGAGATCGCTGGCTAATAATAACCCGTTGATTTTTTGACTCACTGGTAAGGCTCCATACCAATGAAACAACCCAACCCAGTAATGTCCATCCCAGAAAAAAATTCAACGCGCCTATGGCTATAGCATTTTTTTTCCGCTTAATATGGCAATGATGGCAGGAAGAAAGTAAAATACGCATCCCAGGATCATCAGTACGATAAAAATAAGTATACCGAATTTGCCATTCGGGGTGGCAGGTTGTAGAAACAGGATCATAAGCTTTGATATTGTGGTGGTTAATATACAAATATAGGCAATTCCCGTATTGAATTCCGATAGAATGATCCTTCGGCGAACTTGCCTGATTAACCGCCCTTATAAATTTTTTTAATCAAAAATAATAACACCGGGGTATCCGCAGCTATTTTTTTGCGAAGCAGGGACATGGCCTTGGCCACCTGGTTTTCGACGGTTTTTACCGAAATATGGAGTTGCGCGGCTATTTCCTTGTGGCGGAGTCCGTGTTGTTTGTTAAGGATAAAGATCTCCCGGCAGCGGGGAGGTAATTCGTCTATAATTTTCTTTACCTGTTCCAGTTTTTCCTGGAATACATCGTCGTTGTCCTGGAGCAGTTCGGAAAGGCTTTGAAGACGCAAGAGTTCCAGTTCCCTGTTCTGCTTTACATTTTTGCGGTAAATGTTTATATATTCATTATGGGTAAGCGTGTAGAGGTACCCGCCCAGGGACCCCCCGGGTTTCAGTCCTTTCCGGTTATTCCACAACTTCAGAAATACTTCCTGGACCACATCTTCCGCGATTTCCCTGTTGGGCGTGAAGTTGAGCACATAAATACACAACCGCTCATAAAAATGGAGGTAAACGGATCGATAGGCGGCTTCATTACCGGATCGTATTCCCGCAATGAATTTTATTTCGTTCTCCCGAAAATACTCCATAATTATTTAGTGTTTCTTCAGTTTAGCAGGTCGTAAATTATAAATAGGACAAAACTTTTCCAAAAAAAAATGAAAATGACGTAGGGGATTTTTGTGAAATCTGCGTAACACTATATAGAAAACCACAAAAATGTGAGTCGGGACAGGGCAGAGGCACTTACAGGATTTATGGAATTCCCAAAACAACAGCAGTATTTTTTATGAAAGACAGACCGGATCACCTTATAGAAAAATTTCTCGAAGGCCAACTGTTACCCGGAGAGGAAAAAGAACTTATGGAATGGGTGGAGAGCCCGGGAGGCCGGGAATTTCTGAAAAAGGAAGTACAGCTCCGTCACCTTATTTCGAGTTCTTTGCACAGGTTCGATGCGGAGACTTCCTATAAAAAGATAAATGCCAGGGTACGAAAGGAAGAAAAATCCCGGGTGTTTTCTTTCCGTTCTTTACCGCGTTACGCTGCGGCTTTTCTTCTGTTCCTGGTATGTAGCTATGTGGTATACATCCATTGGTCTCCGGGTAAAGAACAGTTGGTAATCCCGGATGAGAAAATCACCCTGCAACTGGAAGACGGTAATATACAAACCATTATCCCGGGCAAAGATCATCCGATAAAAAGAAAAGGGAACAAAGCCGTTATAACCCAGAGAGGGGATACGCTTTATTACAAAGCGGATAACGATATGGCGGAAACTCATTTTAATGTGCTAAGGGTACCTTATGGCAAGACTTTTAAACTGAAACTTTCCGATGGTACCACAGTACATATGAATGCGGGAACCTCGCTTCGTTTTCCGGTGAGATTCGAAGAGAAATCCAGGGATGTTTTCCTGGACGGGGAAGCCTATTTCCGGGTTGCTGAAAATCGTAAGGCTCCCTTTCTGGTCCATACCGGTAAAATGGATGTTAAAGTTACCGGAACGGAGTTTAATGTTACCGCATACCAGGAGGATAAAAATGCCTTTGTCGTATTAAAAAAAGGCGGGGTAGCGCTTTACGGAAACCTAACCCCGGACACGCCTTCAAACCCCGTAGTTTTGTCCCCCGGGGAAATGGGGACCCTGGAGTACGATACCGGGCAATTATCCGCACAGGAGGTAAATGTTGACGATTATACCGCATGGATGGACGGCAAGGCCATTTTTTATGACAAAACCTTTAGAGACGTATTGAAAATACTGGAGAGGAAATATAATGTCACCATCCGGAACAATTATACGGAATTGAATGAGGGCAGGTATAAAGCCACATTTGATAATGAAACCATAGAACAGGTACTACAGACTTTTACCGAAAGCCGCTTGTTCAGCTATCGCATACACAATAACATTATTATTATAGACAGGCCTAAAGATGCCGGATAATTCACCGCAAAAGCAGCATTTGCATAGCTGTAAAACCATCGGCAGATGTTCTTGCGGCAGTATAAAAACCACCAGATAATAAAAACAGATCATTATGAAAACAGTTTCTCCCGGACCACCCGGCCTGAAGTAAAATGACCCCGTAAACTTACCGGATTATTAAAATATCGCTTTAAAGTATAAAAAAGAACGGGAAATGCCGTCACATTCCCCGTTCGGACTTTTAGTGATTGTAATGTACCACCACCAAAACATAAAAGTATGAAAAATCTTTTAGGGATACGTAGTATCCGTTTTTATCCCCCAAAATTTGACCTGAAAATGAAGATTACTGTTCTGCTTATGGTTTTTTCCCTTTTTCAGCTCCAGGCATTTACCTCTTATGGACAAAAGGTGAAAGTAAACCTCCATGTGGAAAACCAACCCCTGGAAAAAGTCTTCGAGGCCATAGAAGCACAAACAGCGTATAAGTTCTTTTATAATCTCGAGGATATAGATGCGCAAAGACTCCTGTCTGTAGTGGCAGAAGATAAACAGCTCGGGGAAGTATTGAAAGCGCTTTTTGAAAATACCGATATGGCCTATAAAGTCGTTAAAGAACAAATAGTCATCACCGCCAATCGTAAAAAGAAAGTACCCGATAACTGGGGATACCAGCAGGACCCCGTACATGGCATCGTAACAGACGAAAACGGGATACCGCTTTTCGGAGTTACCGTATTGGTCAAGGGTACCAATATCGGGACCAATACCGATGAGAACGGGTATTACCAGCTTTCTGTCCGGGAAGAATCTACCCTCATTTTCAGTATGGTAGGATTTCAGAATAAAGAAGTACCTACAGGAAACCGGACCGAGATTGATATAATACTACAGGAAGAAAACACGAAGCTGGATGAAGTGGTCGTAACAGGCTATAACACCATAAAAAAAGAACACGTTGCCTCATCTGTTGCCGAAATGAACATGGACCGGGCGGTGTACCGTCCCATTTTTAAACTCGAAGAGGCCTTCAGCGGAACACTTCCCGGCGTTACCATGCAGCAATCCAGTAATTTACCGGGGTCGGTGCCGGGCAATATTTCCATTCGGGGGATCAGTACACTTCAGAATGATACCCCGTTGGTTATTGTAGATGGAATGGAACAATCCCTTACCGATATAGACCCGAACCAGGTAAAGAGCATAAGCGTACTGAAAGATGCCGCTTCCGCTTCGCTATATGGTTCCCGCGGGGCAAACGGGGTTATTATCATAGAAACGAAACGGGGAGTGACAGACCAGTTTAAAGTAGACGTACACACCTGGACAGCCATAAGCGATCCTATTGATCTTCCTGATTTCGTCGGTTCTGCAGATTATATGCGGCTGAATAACGAAGCCAGGGGCATGCAGGGACAAACACCGCTTTTTACCGAAGAACAGATCGGGCTTGCCGATCGGGGAGAATACACCGGGACCGACTGGCTGGATGAAGTGATGGAGCGCAGGGCATTTTCGCATAATACCTCCGCAAGTATATCCGGAGGAGGGGGAGTGGGGACCTTTAATCTTATGCTGGGATATATTACCGACAAAGGAATGAACAACAGTGAAGGAAGTGAAAAATTCAGCGCCCGCTTCAACACCAACATTAATATCGCCGATAAATTTGTATTGATGGCCGATTTTTATGCCCACAGGTTGCAGGTAGACCGGTTGATGGCCAATAATGACGGGCACGGTTTGTACCGGGATGCCTGGAAAATGAACCCTACCCAGGATATTTTCTACGATTCCGACCTGCCCGAACATTATATATTACACAATAATCTGAATCCCGTAGCCTCTATCGCCCATGGAGGTATGAGAAATAATATGTACGACAGGAGTACCATAAACCTGAGGCCTACCTACTTTATAACCGAAAACCTGTCGCTCAACGGCAATGTATCATACATGATCAATAAATCGGCCTGGAAAGAAAAACGATCGACCTTCAAGTTTTTTGACGGCGACGGTAAACCGGCCGCAACCTGGGCAAATAGTGTTAATGCCGAACAAGGGGTGAGTGTCAGCCAGATAACGGCACGGGCAAACCTTAATTACGAAAAGGACCTCCGGAAGAACAGGGACAAAGTATATTTCATCGCAGGTTCTGAGATCATGACGTATAATTATACGGATTACCGGGAAGTCAGTAAAGCTTCTTTTTTCGGTAAATTAAACTATTCCTTCGACAATCGCTATATTCTTGAAATGACAGGCCGTACGGACGGGAGCAGCAAATTTGCCCCGGGCCACCGCTGGGGATTCTTTCCTTCGGGGGCATTGGCATGGAACGTTCACAACGAAAAATTTCTGGCCGGGTGGAGAGATAAGGGAATAGTGAATAACCTCAAGTTAAGGTTGTCTTACGGGCTTATAGGTAACGAAAACGTAGATCCCTATCTGTGGCAGGAAGTCGTTAACGAATGGGGATGGACCATGAGAGTGCCAAATCCGAATTTTACCTGGGAAAAGCAGAAACAGGGAAATATCGGCCTTGATCTCACCGTGTTAAACAACCGGTTGAACATTACGGCGGAAGTGTACAAGAAACATTCCTATGACCTGATCTATTCCCGGGTTACCGTCCCGCCCCTCACAGGTTCCAGTTCACTGGAAGCCGCGGTAAATATAGGAGAGGTAGAGAACAAGGGATGGGAAGTTTCTGCCAGGTGGAACGACCGCATAGGTGATTTTTCGTATAGCGTGGGAGCCATGCTTTTTGACAATAAGAACAAGGTATTAAAAGCCGGGTATTCCAAATCGGACAGTCTTATTTTTAAGGAGGATCCGGACAAAATATGGTATCCCGGTATTGCTATAGATAATTACTATGGTTATGAGAGTAACGGGTACTTTCAAAACCAGGAAGACGTGGACGCTACGGAAGCAAAACTGCCGAACACCATTGCCGGGGATATCAAATATGTGGACCAGAACGGTGACGGGATTATCAATGACCTGGACAAGGTGAATCTCGGCGACCCGTTTCCGCATTTTAATTATTCCGTGACCCTGAACCTCCGTTACCGGAGATGGGATCTCAGCATGCTGGGACAGGGCGTAGGCAAACGCTTGGGGAGATTGAACGGTATGGAAGGTTATCCCGTATTAATGGATGGCGGGGACAATAACCTCGGGACCCCGAGAACACACTATATGAACAACCGGTGGACACCGGATAATCCCGATAGCAGGTTTCCGAGGGTCTGGACGGGCGCGAGTTCCAATGCCGTACTCAGTGACGTATGGCTGAGCAATGCGGCCTATTTCCGGGTAAAAACCCTGCAATTAGGATATACCATTCCCAAAATAGGAAAGAATATTCAGAACTTCCGGGTATATCTCAATGCCCAGGACGCTTTTACCATAACAAAATGGGAAGGCCTGGACCCCGAAAGAGACGGGGGCAACGGAAGTTATCCCAGGATGGCAACATACAGTATAGGTCTCAGATTTACCATATTATAACCGTTTAAGTATACAGAAAATGAAAAGAATAGCCATAATCAGTGTTTTTATATCTGTCTTTTTATCCGGGTGCGAATCGTTCCTGGACAAGACCGATCCCACAGCAACCACTTTCCAGGAGTTTTTTATAGACGAAGATGACCTGAGAAGAGTAGCTTACAGCAGTTACTACGACGTATTTACCAATCACGGGGACCGAAGACTCTTGTTCTATATGATGGATGGACGGTCCGATAACGCCTATGCCAGGAGTGAAGACGACCATCACCTGCGTATTGCCAATGGTAATATAAACAGCAACACCCGTGCGTTTGAGTATTACTACACTATTTATATGAAACACATTGGCCGGTTAAATACCTATATCGATAATATAGATATACCTTATGTGGAAGACGAATCCATTCGCACACGCTATGAAAATATACTAAAAGGGTTACGTATATGGCATTATTTCCGGCTTACCTTCCATTGGGGAGATGTACCGTTTCTCCTGGAACCGGCGGAATTGGAAGACGCTACCTTGCCTGCGACTCCCAAAAAGGAAATACTGGATTCCCTGTTTCCTATGGCTCTGGAAATAGCGGAAAAACTGCCGCCGGACGAGTATACCACCAACAAATATATGTTCAATCAATATTCCTTTAAAGCGTTGATAATGCGTTATGCATTGTACGATGAACGGTATGAACTTGCCGCGGAACTGGCCAGGGACATTATGGAAAGCGGTAAATACAGTTTGCACCCCGTGTACAAGGACCTGTTTCAGTACGAAGCGGATTCGGACAACAATGAATTTATTGTGCACCTGGATGAGGAAAGCCATAGCGGAAGTACCACATATTCTTTCCGGGACCTCGGTCCGCATTTCCGTACAGGTAACGGACAATCGTATTGTGTTCCGCTGAAATCGCTGGTCGATTCGTACTGGACCCTCCAGGGACGCCCTATTGAAGATTGTCCGTTGCATACCAAAGAAGAATACGAACTGGACCCCAAGCTGAACCGTGATCCCCGTTATGAGGCGAGTATTATGGGGCCCGGGGATGAGTTTTACGGGGAAACCATTGATGTATACAATCCCAATAACCCCATGTTTTACGAAAATCAACGGGCGAGTACATCCGGTTACTGGTTCCGGAAATTTGTTTCGGAAGCCGATGCCTTCCGGGACGGAAATATGGAATACGGCCTCCTGCGTTACGCGGAGGTACTGCTCACTTATGCCGAAGCAAAGATCATGACCAACAATATGGATAACCTTGCCAGGGAATGTATCAATAAAGTCAGGGAAAGGGCAGGACTGGATATGACAGAGGCCGATGTTACCTTACCGGTTTACAATGCTTACAATCAGCAGCAATGGATAGACCTGATACGGAACGAGCGCAGGGTGGAATTTGCCGGTGAAGGACAGCGGTATAACGATATTATCCGGTGGCGTATAGCCGAAGATGTTTTAACCCTGCCGGCCCTTGGGCATACCAGAATGGCAGACGGAAAAAAGACGTCCCTGAAAATAGAGGACCGTTCCTTTAAATCTTTTAATTATCTCTGGCCTTTTCATGAAACCAGTTTAAGGGTAAACAAGAATTTAAAGCAAAATTCAGGGTATTAACGGGACTTTTGGCTGAGAACTCATTTAAACTTTCCTTAATTGGCTGCAAAAAGCCCTTTTTGCCCCACAGATTGTCTTTTTCTCGCAACGTAGCGCTGCTATGTTGCTCAAAAAAGCCTGCCTGTAGAACGAAAATTGCTATTTTTCGCTTCAATCAAAAAAGTTTAAACGAGTTCTGAAATAAAAAAAATACAAAGCTGAGTTAGTTAGTAGAAAACCGTCTCTGTCTGAAAAGACAGGGCGGTTTTCATTTTTTCTTTCCCGTTTTCTGTTTCATAGTAGGGAATTATCACTTTGCCATACCGAATACCTGGGATCATTGCCCGTTTCAGAAGAAAAATAAGGCTTAGATAAACGATAGGGCGGGTGAAAGCCCTTCACCCGCCCTGTTTTTTGCCTTATCCCGCTTACATGAAGGTGCTGCATGTAGCCTGTTTCAGGAGGAAGAATTTAAAACGGTTCCGGTTTGTAATCATACTGTAGTTTAAAACTGCCTGTAATCCCCGGCCAGGTATTTGTTGGCTTTGTCCTCTTTGAACCTGGCATTTTCGGCATCCCAGTGTAAAGTCTCACCGGGGAAGCGTCCTGCAATGGTTCCTAAAAGAATGGTTTCCGTCAGTCGCGCGGCATAATCGAAGGGCGCGGAGCATTCTCCTTTGCCCAAACAGGCATCGACAAACTGGTGATAGTGTTTCGGGCCCTCGGTTTCGTAATTCCTAACGGGTTCACCCAGGTGGTGTTCTTTGGAAAGCTTTGCGATTTCTTTGGAAATATCCACATACTTTCCCTTTACGATCTTCCTGGGCAATTGCATAAAGTGGGGCAATAACAAGCGGCCTTTTTCCCCGACAAACATGGCTCCCTGTTCCGGCAACTCGTTTTCGCCCGCTACCTTTGCATCAAGCGACATTTTATCCTTAACTCCGGCTTCTTTATCCTGTTTCTTTTTGTCCTTTTTGGCTTCCATGCCGGGCAGTACGAGGTCTTCGTGCATTGCCGGGGCGCCTTCACCGTCATACCATATCCATTTCAGGGATTTTGCGGTATATTTGGTAGCCGGAAACTCATAGGTCACCGTATTGTGTTCCGGGTAACCGAACCCGTTGGAAGGCCTGCATTCGGTCATTATTGTTCCCGGCACATCCAGTTGCAGGGCGTTGTAAGGGGTATCAAAAATGTGTACGCCCATATCGCCCAGGGTGCCACAGCCGTAATCCATAAGCTTTCTCCAGTTCCCGGGGTGGTAAACTCCTTCTTTATAGGGCCTCATGGGCGAGGTTCCTAACCAGAGGTTCCAGTCCAATTGCGAGGGGACAGGGTCTTCACCTTCCGGGAGAGCACCATCATATCCCCAGTTTTTCGGGGACCAGGCATGTACGGTGTGTACTTTTCCTATAATGCCGGATTGAATCAGAAGCGTAGCCAATTTGTAATCGTAAAAGGAATGTACCTGGATGCCCATCTGGGTCACCAGTCCTTTTTCAGAGGCCAGTTTTTTCATGGCCCGGGATTCCGATACGTAGTGGGTGAGTGGTTTCTGGCAGTAGACGGGTTTGCTCATCTGCATGGCCAGCATGGACGCCGGAGCGTGTGTATGATCGGGTGTGGATACGATTACCGCATCGATTTCGTCTCCCATTTCCTCCAGCATAGCCCGGTAATCGAAAAACACACGGGCTTTAGGATGGAGCTTGTGTGCCTGGGACAGGTTGATGGCATCTACATCGCACAGGGCTACTACATCTACCGCCGGGTGAGAGGAAATGGCCTTCAGGTCTTCATTTCCCATATTTCCCACCCCGATATGAGCGGTTCGTAAACGGTTCCCGTTCATGGCAGCATGTAATAAAGAAGGAGCCAGCATAACTCCCAGGGCCCCGGCTCCGGTTGTTTTTAAAAATTCGCGTTTGTTCATAATTGGTATGGCAGGTTATAATTTTTTAATCTTTATGTTCCGGAACCAGATAGGACTGGAATGGTCCTGGAGGGCAATATACCCGGTTTTGAACTTTCCGTAATCCGGACTGTTCTTCCATTTATCGGAGTTTTTCTTTTCGTACCACGCTTCATCCCAGGGAACAAAGGATAGGACCAGTTTCCCGTTCAGCCAGTGTTCTACCTTTTCCGGGGTAAACACAATCCTGGAACTGTTCCATTCCCCGACCGGGTGCAGTATCTTATCAGCAGTAGGGGGGTGCATGGCATAATCGGCCCCGGTCTGCTGCAAGGGCTTCAGTTCTTCCGGTTTTTCGGTATAGCCCAGGCTGGTGTTGTATGCGGTAAGGTCGTGGATACTGGCATAATTTTCATCGTCAATAAGTTGATATTCCGGTGATACTACAGGCGGCCCGTCATATCCTTCCTTTACATGGTAAAAAATACCGCTGTTTCCTCCTTCGGGAAGCTTCCATTCCAGGTAAAGCTCAAAATTATCAAATTCTTCGGCACCGTAAAGGATATCTTTTCCGCCTTTGTAATCCTGTTCCATGCCGAGTTCGGTATCAAAAGTGAGGGTGCTGTCTTCTATGGTCCAGCCCGGGGGCAGGGAGTCCATGTTATATCCCCGCCAGCCTTCGGTAGTGGTACCGTCAAAAAGATAGATCCATTCGGAATCTTGGGGTTGGTTTTCCTGTGCTACCTTTTCGTCGGTAACTACTTCCGGAGATGCTTTTTTCTTTGTATCGGTTTTACAGGAAAAAGCGATAACAGCAAGTGATAATAAGGCAAACTGCCTTAGCCCTTTTTTTGTTTTCATCTTCATTTTGAATAGATATTGCATTTTAGGTTAATGTTCGTTTTTTAGTACATGGCAAAAATCACTTTTTGCATAATTTGACAGGAGAAATCAAACTGATTTTTCCTGATACCTATCGGCTCCTGGTCATCTTCCGCAGAGAGATCCCTTTCGGAATAAATTCAACAGGAGAAGCCGAAGCGGCCCGCAGGATTGCGTACAAGATATAAAAAATAGTTTATTTGGCTCCCTGTTTTTAAGATCAGGTTAGCGGTTAAAATCGTGTAGTGTTATTGCAGCTACTTAAAACCCCATAAATTTGGCCGGGGATACACGGAGAATTAGACTATATATTGAACTCGTTTAAACTTTTTCGCTTCAACCGAAAAAGTTTAAACGAGTTCAGTATCGCTGTTTTTCGTAGAAGAACGAATCACTATTTTTTATATCTTGCAATATGTTTGAACATATGAACTTTAATTATGAATATTAAACCGAAAACTGCCGGTGCGGCATTTCTTGTTATTTTATGTTTGGCCTGTGGCCGTTCCGGAAAGGAGCATACTAAAAATAAAACCGGGTTACCCGAAACAGCGGTTATAAAAGAGGATTCTTCCCTGACTACTGTAAAACGGATGGCCCTTGAGGTGATAAAAGATGGCTTTAATGCCGGTGCCGGATACCAGGAGGTCTGGATACGTGATTATAATACTTTTATCAATCTTGCGGTGCATGTCCACAAGAAGGAATTGCTTAAAGAAAATCTGAGCGTGTTTTTCCGGTTGCAGGGAAACGACGGTAATATTGTAGACGGGTTTATCCCCAAACAAAAAGCCAAAACTTCGGAAGGAGGATACGAGTATGTGTATACGGACCTGGAAGAAAACTACGCGGGACATAAAAATACGGTAGAGACCGACCAGGAGACTTCACTGGTACAGGCTGTATACAAGTATATAAAATCTACGGGAGACACTCATTTTTTACAGGAAAAGATAGGAGAGAAGAGCATTGAATCGCGTATGGAAATGGCCATGCGGTTTTTGCTGGAAAAGAGGTTCAATGAAAAATACGGACTGATATACGGGGCCACTACGGCAGACTGGGGTGATGTTCAGCCGGAACACGAATGGGGGGTGTACATAACGGAAGACACGCATTATGCTATTGATATTTATGATAACGCCATGTTTCTTATTGCCCTGGATAACTTGATGGAGATAGCCCCTTCGTTACGACAAAAGTGGAAGCCGGTAAGAAACAGCATAGCCGAAAACAGTATGAAACATTTATGGGATGATTCCCGCCATAAATTTATTCCGCATCTCTATCCCGATGATTCTCCTTTTCCGCCGGATTTTGATGAAAACGGGATTTATTATCACGGGGGTACCGCCGTGGCCATAGAGGCGGGGTTACTTTCCAAAGAAGAGATAAAAATCGCTCTGCAAAAAATGATAAGTAACGTTAAAAAATCCGGGGCGGCAAGTATTGGGTTAACGTTATACCCGCCTTACCCGGAAGGTTACTTTAAAAACCCCGGGATGTCTCCTTATGGCTATCAGAACGGGGGAGACTGGACCTGGTTTGGCGGAAGAATGATTAAGATATTGCTTGAAAACGGTTATGAAAAAGAAGCCCGAGAGCAACTCCGCCCGATGATCGCCAGAGTGATTGAAAACAATGGTTTTTACGAGTGGTATTCCGTGGATAATGAACCCAGGGGTTCCGCAACTTTTAAAGGATCGGCAGGTGTTTTGTTTGATGTTATTCAATTGCTTCAAAGAAGCGAATAACAGGAGGGGGAGGCCTGTTGCAGAAATTTAGCTTAACTTTTATAAAATGGCTATGGAATTACCGAATAATTTCTTACTCCTCAATAGCCTCAATGCCCTGTTGTTTCAGTTTTTCAAGGTGTGCTTTCATGGTATTGAGTTGTTCCGGTGAATGTCCCTGCCAATCCGTAATCTCCCCAACGATCACACACGGATGCAAAGAGCGGTATGATCTTGTCGGATTGCCGGGAAATTTCTTGTCTGTCAGGTTCGGGTCGTCTTCAATAGGCCCGGTCGGCTCTACGATATAAATTCTTTCGCGCTCTTCTCCCTGCGCGAGCTCGGCGCCCCAGATGGCGGCATCGAGGGTGGCGGTCAGGTAAATGTATTTTGCATTCTTCCTTTTACCGTAGTTGGACTGGTATCCGGGTTTTATCAGATCTCCCTGCTTCATATCCGCCTTTGTACCATGATAAAACTTTTGTGAAGCTACATTTTTCGCAGCCCCTGTAATGTGATCTTTATCGCTTTGTTTCATCTTTTTTAATTTTAGAGGAGAGTTTCTTATTGGTGAAATTTGTGTTTTGTTTCGTTCATTAATGTTATGGCCTTTTGGAAGTAGGTTTCCATAGTGTTTAAATCTTCGCCTGAAAATGACGCGATCAGCTTTTCGGTTTCCATCTGAAATTCTTTGTAAAACGGTTCCAGGAGGGCCATTATCTTTTTTGAGTCGGGTACAATGATTACCTTACGTTTATCACTTTTATCCAACTGCCTTTTCACAAGGTTTTTTTTCTCAAACCTGTCTATTAAACCTGTGACCGCACCTGTTGTTAGTCCCGTTAAATCTGCAAGTTCGCCAGCTGTCAACTTTCCTTTTTGCAGAAAAAAACCTAAATATTTATGATCGGTACCGGAGAAACCGGCTTTTCGGGCAATGGTTTCGTGCATCTGAATGGAGACATATGCATATTGCTGACTCAGTTTTCTTAAGGCAATGATCTTGTCGTCGGCCATTATTTGTCTTTGTGATTAATTATCTTAGTGACAAAGATAAATGAAAATTTAATTCGCGGCAGTATACATGGATACAAACTGTTTCAGGGAAAGGTAAATTACATTAGTCCCGCAAAAATATTGTAGGGAGGAATGGGATATAACTTTTACCTTTGATGATGCGGAAAAACTGTTTGGACAAATGAAGAATATACCTTTAAAAAGATATGTGGTAATAGATATGGGACTCATGTTTTACATCTGGAAAAAAGCGTTTTGTGCTCTATGAGGGAGTTCAATTATTTTTAGAATAGAAATAGTTCCGATGTTGTAAACGGGTATGCAGGAGGCAAATGTTACTTGTCCGGAGAATTAAACAAAAAGGCAAAAACAAAATCTTGAACCTTATTTAAAAAAGTCAGGAGGGTACAAAAATCAACTTTCTTTCAAGATGAAAAATAGTCAGGTTTAATAATGTTTGGTTATGAGGCGCTGTCCGCTTAATCAGCCCTTCCTCTTTCTTCTTCGTTTCCAAAATTTTTTTGCCTTACATTGGTATTATTATTTCCAAAAGTATAGATCAAGGAAAAGCGGAAAAAACGGTTGCTGTTATCTTCATAATACGACTGTTTTATACCGTTTACCACGGAGTTGTATTCCCGTAATTGAGACCTGTTGAAAACATCATTAAAAAGCAATGCCAGTTGCAATTTTTTATCCAGTATATTTTGTTTTATGGCAATGTTTAAACTGGACAATGGCTTTCCGATTTCGTACAATCCATACTTAAAAGGGGAACGGTACCAATAATTCAGTTGTAATTTGGTGGATTTTCCCAGGGAAATGGTATTGTTTGTGGAAAAATAAAACTGTACCCCATCGGCCGGCTTGGCGTCGAGAATGGGGTATACATCCGTTTTGTAAGCTATTACATTGACCGCATTCCGGCTTTGCCAGAACGAAGCAATATCGGTGGTATAGCTTTCGGACCACCCGAACTGGTATTGTTTGTAATAATTCTCGCGGGTAATGATCTGTATATTTTCTTCGGGGATGGCCGTAAAAACACTTCCAAACCCGTCTGTGGAGATATTTAGAAACAGATTAGTCCTCAATTTGTCTTTATACATATGTGTAAATTCAAAATTATCACTAAAAGAGGGTTTTAAAAAAGGATTGCCTTCAGCATAACTGTTACTGCTTATATACGAACGGAAAGGGTTGAGTAGCCAAAATCCCGGTCGGTTTATCCGTTTTCCATAATTCAGGGAATACGTATGGTTCTCATTTTTTTGATAGGAAACATAAAAAGAGGGAAACAATTTTAAGTAATCATTTTTATTGGATTGCCCCAAAGTTTCTGAAACTCCTTCGGTTTGTGTGTTTTCCAGCCTGAGCCCCAGTTGCACACTCCACGTATCGCCCCAGTTCTTAACCCCGTTTACATAAACAGCCTGGGTGTTTTCTTTATAATCAAATACATTAGATTGATCGGGGTCTAATATTTCATCCCCTGTTTCGGTATTAAAAAATTTCACATCCGCCGCGGTATCAATAAAACTGAATTTTACGCCGTAAGACAGGTTTAAAAAACTGAGCGGATGTTCCATATTCATTTTATAGCTAAAGTTATCAATAGCCATATCCGATGTATTTCTGGCAGACATATTAACATTTAAAAATTCCATCTCGGGCGTAAAAGTTCCGGCCAGAAAACGATTATCCCTTTTTGCATTGTAACTGAAATAATCGAAATCGAAAGAAATCTTTCTCCCCAAAGTATCCAGCTTTGCTATCAGGTGTGCGTTATATGCATTGCTCTTTGTATTTCTGTCGTTATACCCCGTGTTGATGAGCAAAGAATCCAAAGTTCCGGAAGGGCTATGGATCTTTATGATTGTGGCCCTGTCCATATCGGGAATACTATAATCTCCCATATATTGGCCCCCAACACTGATATTATCGGAGATATCGTAATCCAGGGTAATACGCCCGGATATGTTGTCCCTTTGATTCCTTGAATCATCGTTTAGCTTCCACGGGCCATCCGGGTAGAAGGTATTTATTTTTTGCTTTACCCTGAAATCTCCGGTTTGACCACCAATACCGGCAGAAAACCGAAGTTTGTCCTTATTGTAGTAAAAATTGTTCCGTATTGAAAAAATACTGTAGGTATTTTGGTCATAAGCTGTGGTAAGGGTGTTCTTCCAGGAATCGGCAACCCCTTTCCGAAGGTTGATATTGATAAGCCCGCCGCTACCTTCGGCATCATACCGGGCGGGGGGAGTGGTTATAATTTCTATATTTTTAATATCATCGGCAGACAGGCTGCTCAGGAAACTTATCAGTTCTTCCCCGGTCAGTTCCAGCATTCGTCCGTTTACCATTACCCGGGGTGTCCCTCTCCCGAGTATCGTTATCGAATTGTTTGCAACCATCAGCCCGGGAGCGGTGGACAAGACGTTCATTGCGCTGCCGCCGACTGAAGAAATACTGTTTTCCACATTGTATACCAAACGATCGGGCTTTTGTTCTATGAGCGGTCTTTGGCCTGTTATAACCACTTCGTCCAACTGACCGACGTTTTCCTGCAACCGGATTTCCCCGATTGAGATATCCCCGTTCAGCATTATTTCTTTTTTATAATCCGTATAGCCCATAAAAGATATGAGCAATACATAAACACCATTATCCGCAGTGATCTCAAAATTCCCTTTTTCATCGGTAATAGCGCCTGTTATCAGTTTTTCGTTATTATCCTGTAACACGACATTGGCGTATACAACCGGACCGGCTCCGTCTTTTACATTCCCCGTTAATGAGGTTTGGGAGAAACTGAAAAAGGGTGTCAACAAAAGAAAAAATAAGTATTTGTTCATTTTCATGATTTTAAACTTTGGCACAAAAATGAACAGGAAGGATGACAAAAAAGTCCGATTATATAAAGTCGAACTCTTTTTTTATGGGAAAATCAGTCCGGTTTTAAGGATTACTTTTTGGAAAGGTGTTCTTTTCTGTATTGTATTGGAGTTAGGCCGGTATTTTTTCTGAATGCCGTATAGAAAGAAGATTTCGAATTGAACCCTACGTGATAGAGAATTTCCAGAATGGTCTGATCCTTTTGCCCGGGATCTTTCAAGATGGCTTTTGCATCATTTATTCTATAAGTATTGACAAAATCGAAAAAATGTGTCCCCAGATCACGGTTTATAAGAGCAGACAATTCTTTTTCCGGAATATTGATCTGTGAGGAGAGTTTTTGCAGGGTCAGGTCATCATCCAGGTAAGGCTTCTCCGTTTTCATATTATCCAGAAGCCTTCTCATTTCCGGGGTATCGTTCCTGCCGTTTCCCGGCCCGGTAACTTTTTCTTTTTTCTTTGAAGGTATTATTTCTCCCCGGAGGCCTGATGGTATTCCGTGAAAAATATAAGGACGATACAGGGCTTTTAAAATAAACCAGGATGTGATCAATAATATATTAATACTGATCACGGTATTGATGTGCAGCGAAAAATCTTTGTCTCCGGAATAGGGGAAGAATTTTTTTACGATCACAAAAAAATGCCCGATCACGAACAGTACGGTGACCTGGAACAACCATTTGTAAACAGAATAATCTGCGTTGGAATAATTTTTCAGATAAATCTTTTTGTATTTGTACAACACCATAAATATGGCTGTGATGTAAGCGTAGTATTGTATTTCCCCGACAGTTTCAAAGATCCATATATTTTTTACCGAAAATGAAGTGGTTTTAAAAAAGGCAATGAATATAAAGAACAAGAGGAAGTGCAAGGCGTGTTTTCGTTTTAAACCAAAATCCTTAAAACATATGGATAGTACGTAAAAATAAAACAGGGGCAATTGTAAAAAAACAGAGGCTCTTTTCAAGACATAAAGGTTCGGATAGTCTTCCCAGAGATTAATAAAAAACCCCGTTAAATCAAAAGAAGTAACGATCAGAAACAATGCGAATAACCTGTTGGACAGCCTTTTTTCAGATTTTACCGTAAACAGGTAGACCGACAGAAGCAGCATTAAAAAAACCACTATCTTTCCTATGTCACTAATCAGTTCGCTTATATTCATTCAATCTTAAAACTTATGACTTATTGCCCGGCGTTTTTTTCTATATTTTGAGGGGGTAGCTTACACATACATCTGTTTGAGGCGTTGATTTTCTTCTTCTAATTCTTTGAGTCGTTTAAGATCTTTGCCATTCATGCCGGAATAACGCTCCCGCCACTTGTAGAACGAAGCAGTACTTATTCCATATTCACGACTGATCTCAACGGCTGACTTGCCGTTGTCAAACTCTTTTAAAATCTTCGCGATTTGCTGGGGTGAAAATTTACTTATCTTCATCTTTTGAACTGAGGTCTAAAATTAATCATTTTTATAATTTTAAACAGTGGCCTTGCCTGAATATGGTTGCCTTTTTTTACGAGATTATTAACTATGAAAGAACAGGAATTAGGACGAGTCTTCGACTTGGCATTAAAACCAGCGCCTGTTAAAAGTATCTGAAGTATATAAGCGCTATAAAGTAAATCACACGGCGGTATATAGTTGGTAACCTGTAACTTGTAACCTGCAATTCCATCCCGATAGATATCGGGACTCCTCAAATTGTAACACGGTTACCGCTTTCGGATGACCAATTACCCTCCTCGCTTATATAATGTGTTTCTCCTGAGTATTCCTCAAATTTTTCTTAAAAAAAATATCCTTTTTATCATATTTATGGATAAATGATCGTATTAAGGTTAATAAATCGTTATTATTTCACCCGGTAGCCATGCTGGTTTTTTTAATGCCGTATCACCGTAGCTACGGAACCGTACGGAGAAATCACAAGCAAGACGTTGGCGTGCGTTAAGAGCTCTTAAATAGCGGAAATGAGCGCTATTGTAGCTTGAGTTGGGCATAGGCCGCTGTCCATGCGCAGCAGGCTGAAACCCGGCAAGACCGGAAATTGAACGGGGCTGTGGCGGCCCCGGACAGAGATTATTTTTTACCAGGTAACCGTGCTGGTTTTTTTTATACCGTATTACCGTAGCTACGGACCGTATACGGAGAATTACCACAAAAAATGAGATAAATTGTTAAACATAAACATATATTTGTAATGAGAATACGCGTACAAAAACTACAGAAGATGAATACAACAGCACCCCATTATGGCCGCCGGATAGCATTTTTAAGAGGTCTTTATAAACTCACGCAGGCACAACTGGGTGATCAGGCCGGGTTCAAGCAACAGGAGATCTCCGAATTTGAAGGCAAAGCCGAATTGGCCGACCAGGTGCTGCAACAGTTACTTATGCCGCTGGGTATAACGTTGGAGAAGTTCAAGGAAATGGATGAGGGTGCATTTGGAAACACCGTGTATCATGTGCACGATCAGGGACAGGCCTTCGGACCTTTTGGCGTAAATAATAATCCCATCGATAAGCTGATGGAATTAATGGACGAACTGAAAAAAGTCTATCAGGAGAAAGTAGATCTGCACGAACGCCTCCTGGAAGCCGAGAAGGAAAAGAACGCCTATTTGCAACGGGAGCTCGACCGTAAATAAAATCCTTTGATATTTTAACCGGCTGTTCTTTGGCCTGGTTGGGAAATTTTCCAAAACCATAGCAAATATGCGTGTCATAGCGATCCCGATGGTCCCGATAAATATCGGGATCGGGAGTGGCCATCTCATGTAGGCCGGCAGCATACCCCTGATGTATGCACATACTTGCGGAGAGATCGCCAACGTTTTCCTTGTGGCAGGAACTCTATATCCGGCCCCTTTATCAGGGTTCGTTTAAACATGACAAAAACGAGTGCTGGCATATAGCTTCATGAAACTCCGAAACTCCCCAACTCCAAAACTCCAAAACTCCAATTTAACTTCGTGAATAAGTTTAAAGACAAGACCAAACAATTTTTTCAATCCGTAAACGACGAACTCACCAGGAGACCCTACCGTTTTTACCTGCCCTTCCCGGTGCGGTACCATGAAAAATACCTGGGGCCGCCGCTGGCTTTTTTTGTGGGGATCTTTATGGTGCTGTATGGCTCAGGTTATGGTTTCTGGACGGCTTTCCGGATGCGGGCGTTCTGGAAAGCCGCCATCCCGAGCATGCTCGCGGCCTGGCTGATGATACGTTACATCATAGGGCATACCTGTATGCTGGATGAGAGACATCCCTGGTATGCCACCTGGTTTCCCCGACCCTTAAAGCGGGTGGGATGGCAGTTGTGGTACGGTATCGCGGTGCCGTGCTTTGCCGTACTGATCTTCTATGCCTTTTACTTTGTAGTCCGCTACCGGCCGGGATTGTTCTGGCGTTACCTCAGAGAAGATTTTCCCTTTGTACTGCTCATGCTTTCCGGTTTTAATCTCCTGCTCTGGGCGTACTACCGCCTTCAGGCGGTTGAGATCGTAAAGCACTGGAACCTTACCCGGCGCCGGAAGGTGGAGAGCGCCGTGGCTTCCGAACTGCGGCCCGGTGTAGTAATCATACCCTATGGCGATAAGATCAGGGACAGCATCGCCCTGTTTGAGCCGGGCCTGAAGAAAAACAAAACCGGAGCTGTGGGGTTTGATGGCAAAACGGGAGTAGATTTCCGTACGCTGACCGAAATTATGGAGGAAGTGCGCGGCATCCACTACTATAGGGTACACCGGTCGCTGATCGTAAACCGCAGTATCATCCGCGGGCTGCGTAAAACGGAGAAAGGGGTGTTCGTCGTGCTGGATACCCCGCGGAAAGGGGAGGAGGTACGGGTAAGCAATGGGCGGACGGCAGGGTTTCTGGAGTGGTATGAGCGGGCATCGTCTTCGGATCGCGAGGACTTGTGACTGTTTAGAACTTTACGGCTCCCCTCTTGAGGAGGGATGTGTTATTTAGATTTATGTATTACACACCCCCAACCCCTCTCAAGAGGGGAGCTCTATGCTTCTTAAAAATGATGAAGGCTCCTTGTTGTGGCCTGGGTATTTTCCAAAACCTTAGCAGGTACGCGTCTTTGCCAGGGCTTTGCCCGTGGCAATCTCACCAGGCATGTAACATACCCCGGCTGATATGCCAAAGGCCTGCACACACCCGCCGGGAGACCGCCACGCTTCAGTTTATCCTGAGCGCAGTCGAAGGGCTGGCAGTGACGTTTTTCTTTTGGTAGTTGTATATCCGCCGGTAAACGGGCAGGCAGGAACGATTCCTTATATTTGTATTTATGATACAAAAGAGTTACGTATACTTTATGACCAACCAGCGTAATACGGTTCTTTATGTAGGTGTAACCAGCAACCTCATTAAAAGGGTATACCAACACAAAATAAAAGCATATAAGGGATTTACTTCTAAATACAACTGTGACAAACTGGTATATTTTGAAGAGTTTTTAGATATCATCGAAGCTATTGCCCGGGAAAAACAGTTAAAAAAAGGGACTCGAAAACGAAAGGAAACATTGATAAACGAGATAAACCCGGAATGGAAAGACCTCTCCGAAGGGTGGATATTTGATGTGACATAAATATATAATCTCAGTTTATATAGTAACCTCCATATTAGTTCTACCTATGGCATGATTTTGATATTTCCCCAAACCTTAAAAATAAGCGTCTTTGCGAGCCCCCGCCTAAGCGGGGGTGTGGCAATCTCATGGAGGCTGGCGGCATACCCTCAATGGTCGGTGCAAACCCGCTAAGAGACTGCCGACGCTTCGCTGGCAGTGACGCTTTTCTTATTTCTTTTTAAAAATGTTACAGTTTTCCCCTAGAGGGCACAGGGAGGCTCTTCCGGGATAACCGGATCAACAGCCTGCAATCTCCACTCATCCCGGCCTTATTACATTCATCATAAACAGGAGTGATAAGTTCTTGTATACCAGTATTTAACACGCATACTTTTGTGCCGTTGCCGGGCAGGGTGCCCGGCTGTATGGTTTCATTTAAATAATCAATATTATGGTAAAAAAGGATGTAAAGTATGCGTTTACTACCGTGGGGGTAGACCAATGGCAGGCTTGCCTTGCCGGGGCTTCCCGGCCGTCCCGGAATGCAGAGGCGAGCCTGATAGAGCAGGGGCTCCATACCTACCTGCCGCACCGGTTTAAACTGAATGCCCAACAGGGCGCCTACCTGGATAACCTCGACCCGGGAATGTGTAGTCTGTGGGCTGCGCAACTGGCCTATGCCGTACGCCACGGCATTCCCGTATCGCTGGTGAAACCGGCAGGTAACGGGGGTATAAATGCTATGAATACCAAGTTTATCGTGGCGGAAGGGAATTCGGGCAACCGGCCCGGGCAACCCGGACTGGCCGCAGGCGGGGAAAGCGGTTATTTTCTGCGGTTTACGATTAGGTATTAGGTTATTAAGTTAATAGGTTACTAAGTTATTGGGTTACTGAGTACAGCCTGAATAACCTAATAACCTATTAACTCAATAACTCAACAACCAAAAAAATAAACAACAAATGAACATAGAACGAAATGCACAGTGGTGGAATGACACTACGGACGTACACCGGCTGCACAGCAGCTTCGGTATACGCTTTCGCCGGTGGCTGGGAAAGCTGCCGGTGGTCTTGTTGACGGATGTGCTGGTGTTGCTGCCGGCATTGACGCTCTTTTTGTGGAGCGGCCCGTTGCTGCGGTTGTGGGATGCCACGGCCGGGGTGCTGGATGCGGGTATCCTCAGTATGCTGCCGCTGGCGCTGCTGGTGGTGACCCTGGGCAAACTGGTTGCCGCAACGGCGTATCAGGCGATGGTCGAATCATTAAATCAATTGACGGTATGGCAACGCACATTGTGCCATGGCTGCCTCTGCTTGTCCTATTTCTGGGCGGTGGTCCTGGTGGTAGTGGCTTTACTGTAATTCCGATGGTCCCGTTAGATATCGGGAGTGGCGGACGGACGGCGATTGATGACCTGGCTGCCGTGTACCGTTCGGAGATCGGCGTACGCGAAGCCACCGGCCATAACGATGGCCCGCGTATAGCGGAGTACCTGCGGTATTGCGGGCTTCCGGAAAAACACGAATGGTGTGCGGCTTTTGTGAGCTGGTGCCATGGCAGGGCGGGTTATCCGGAGCCGAGGAATGCGTGGGCGGCGGCGTTGTTCCCTTCCGATCGCACCGTCTGGCGTGTGGCTGACCGGTTACCCGGAAGCAGGTGGCCGGCCCCCGGTGATCGGGCAGCTCCGCGCCGGGGCGATGTCTTCGGGATTTATAGCGCCCGCAAAAAGCGCATTGCCCATTGTGGCTTTGTGGACGGCTGGGACGGCAAATATTGCCTCACGGTAGAGGGGAACGTGGACGATGCCGTGGTGCGTAAACGGCGCCCCGTCCGTACTATTGCCGTTATTGCCCGTTGGACGGTTGATTAGACCTGCTATAGAACCTTTGTGAAACTCTGTGAAACCTCTGTGTGTCTCTGTGAAATAAGCTATTACACAAAGTTGCACAGAGGACCGCAGAGAGCCACAGAACAAAATGTTTAACATCAAAAAACTTAAGAAAATGAGAACACCAAAATTAATCACGAACTACGGCCAAATGAGCGATACGGACCTCGCGGCCATGGCCACACGCACGGCTGATGCCCTGCGTACGAATACGAACTTCCCCGAACTGGACCCGGCATTTGAAGCATACGAACCCGTGGCGCTGGATTATGTGGCCAAACAGGCCATCACGGCCAGCGGGCGTGCCAGCGGCGTGCAGAAGGAAGAGAAGGACGAAGCCCGTGAGCAGCTGCTGGTAATGATGCGTAAAGTGGCAAGTTACATCAACAATTTCACCGACGTGAGTTCCATTCAGCTCAGCTCGGGCTTTCTGCCCGTCAGTTTGCCGAAGACCTCCCGGGTACCGCGCGCTTCCGCCTGGGCACGCCTGGCCGACTCGGACCGGCCTGGGGAACTGTTGCTGAAGTTCGAACCCATCCGGGAGGCTTACCTGTACGAAATGCAGATCGCTTCCCGATTGGATGAAGCCGGGGAACCGGCCTGGGAAGACCTGGACCCTGCGCCTCGGGCAACGGGCAATTTCTACGCGCCGGTAACCGATGGGGTAACCTATTACTTCCGCGTACGCTCACGCAACAAAAAGGGCGTAAGCCAATGGAGCCCGGTGGATTCATTGCGGGCACGGGTAAATAACTGATGCGGCCATGAGATCCTTGTGGATGTTTTGGGCAGTCCTGGTCCCGCTAATTAGCGGGATCGGCGGCTGTTCCGCCTCAAAAGAGCGGCATACGGAAAGCCGAAGCGCGTCCTCGGCCGGAGCAATACTGAGCCGCCGGGACAGCCTCCTGCGGAGGGATACGCTGGTGGAGTGGTACGCCAGGCAGTTCCGCACCGGTCGCGAATTGCTGGCCATCACACCGGTGGGTGATTTTACCTACCATCCCGACTCGGGTTTTTCCGGGCGGGCCGCCAAACTGCTCGTATACCGGGAACAAACAGGAGAAACGGCCACCCGGCAAGGCCGGCAGGGCATTGAAACAGGCCGGACCACCCGGCAACAAACAGATATCCGTAAAGCAGAAAGCAGCAGTGCTGTGGAAAGCCGCAAATCACAGACGGACTTCCGCTTCCCCTGGTGGTGGGGCATCGGCGTACTGGTGCTGGGGGTTATAGCGTTCCGGTATTTCAGGAAGGTGCTGTAAACCGGGGCTTCGGTACATCCCGAACGGAGTTCGGGACACTCAGCCACCTCTGTTTCTGGCTTTGCAACCTGCAACCTGCAACCTGGAACCTGCAACCTGGAACCTGCAACCTGGAACCTGCAACCTGAAACCTGAAACCTGGAACCCGGTGGCTTCGATACATCCCGAACGGAGTTCGGGACACTCAGCCACCTCTGTTTCTGGCTTTGGAACCTGCAAACCTGCAACCTGGAACCCGCAACCCGGAACCCCTATTACATTTTATACCGGGACGGTATCGTTCCGGGTCATGGGAAAACCCCGGCACATCGCCGGGGTTTTGTTGTTGGCCGAAAGGATATCGTAAGGACTGAAAACCGTTCTGTGACCGGTGATCGTGTGTTCATTCCGGCTGGCCACGGTATTGTTTTGACCGGGAACGTCTTCGTTTCTTATGGTCGTGTATCCGTTTGGGCCGGTCACGGTATGGTTTCCGTTAGCCACGGTATTGTTTTGACCGGAAACGTGTTCGTTTCTAGTGGCCACATATCCGTTTGGACTGCTCACGGTATGGTTTTCGTTAGCCACGGTATCGTTCTGACCGGAAACGTGTTTGTTTCCGATAGCCGTGTATCCGTTTGGGCCGGCCGCGGTGTTGTTTTGAATGTAAACGTGCTCGTTTCTACCGGCCACGGTATTGTGACGGATAAAAATTTAATAGGGTTACTCATTTGATTTACAGTTAATTGTGTGTTTGTTGAAAAATTTTATTAAAAAAAAATGACATTTTTATCATATTTATTAAGAAATGATCGTGTTAAGGTTAAGAGATCGTTATTGTTTTTTTAAAACATTATAAAATGATTAATTTTTTACAAAACAGGAAGTGCGCCAGGCTTTCCGTGAAAGCAGGGTGTACTACGAATAACAGTAAAAAGAGGCTTGTTCTCATAACGTGGAATTATTTGAGTTAGGATTGTTCGGGTGCGAGCCTGTCTGTCGGCAAAGGCCCGCACCCTTTTTACCAAAGCCGGTTATTTTATAACATAAGCGAGCGCTCCCGGCTTTAGTCGGGTTACTAAACGCAATACCTGAATAACTCAATAACCAACCGAATATAAGGTGTGAATAAAATAAAACCAAAAATATAATACATAAGGCAATGAAAAAATGGTTGTTTCTCTTGTGGATATTCTTTTTCCAGGCGGCTATGGTTTCCGCACAGGGGCTCGATCCTGTGGAATGGAAATTTGCGTCAAAAAAACTGGATGATAAAACCTACGAGGTCCGTATTTCGGCCGAAATGGAGTACCCGTGGCATATCTATTCACAACATACCGAAGATGGCGGGCCTTTGCCTACGGAGATCGTATTCACGGACCACCCGGCAGTAGCATTAGAAGGAGAGGTTAAAGAAGAAGGCAGCCTTATGGAGAAATACGAAGAGGTATTTATGGTAGATACCCGCTACTATGAAGGCGCGGTGGATTTTGTACAAACAGTGAAAGTTAAAAAAGATACCCCGCAGGTTCTGGAAGGTAACGTAACCTTTATGGCCTGCACGGACGAGCAATGCCTTACCCCGCAGCAAATAAGGTTCAATGTAAGGTTAAATTAACCCTTTGACACTTCGGCCGTGCGCAGTGCAGGCGAACTCAGGGTGACAGTTTTAAGATTATGGATAAAAAGCAAAACATAAAAATAGAATTCAATCTGATCATAAAGAAGCTGGAAGGCGTTCTTACGGAGAAAGAAAAAGAAGAATTTGACCGCTGGTATGCCGCGGCATCCCCGGAAGACCTGGAACGTTTCCGGGACATAGAGGACTTTCACCTGCGTAACAACCGGATGCCATTTGCAGGAAAGGCCGTCCCGCAAAAGGACCAATCCAAATCCCCGGAAGGAAAACAAAAACCGTATTGGTGGTTGGGTGTCGCGGCTTCGGTAGCCCTCCTCGTTTCCCTTGGGATCTACTTTTACGACCATCTTATTCCCGGGAGTATGCCTGAAGCTACTATAGAAGTTGGGAGCAGTAAAGCGGTCCTTACCCTGGAAGACGGTACGGAAGTAGCCCTGAAGAAGGGAGAAGAATATACTTCCGGCAATATATACAGTAATGGTGCCCAAATTGTTTACGACACTAAAAATACCGGCCACGCCATGACCTACAACCAGCTTACCGTACCCCGCGGGGGAGAGTACTTCCTGTTGCTGGCAGACAGCACGAAAGTTTGGCTTAATTCGGATACCAAGATCAAATATCCGAAGACATTCACTGACGGGCAGCCCCGGATCGTAGAGTTGCTTTATGGTGAAGCTTTTTTCGAAGTGTCCCCGGCAACAGAACACGGGGGTAGCGCCTTTAAAGTGGTGACGCGCAACCAGGAGATTGAAGTGTTGGGCACCGAGTTTAATATCTCGGCTTATAAGGAGGACCAGGCCGTAACCAGCACCCTGGTAGAAGGCAAAGTAATGGTAAAGAGCGGAGATGCCAAACAGGAACTCACACCAGGAGACCAGGCTGTGATAAGGGAAGGATACCGGGGTATATTGTTGCGTAAGGTAGATGTCTATAACTATATGGCCTGGAAAGAAGGATACTTTGGGTATGAAGATCAAACCCTCTATGAGATTATGCAAATGCTTTCGCGTTGGTATGACGTTAAGATAACCTTTGCGAATGAGGAATTGAAAGATATACGGTTTGGAGGTGTGTTAAGCAGGAGAGAACCTATAGAAGGACTGTTACAAATGTTTTCGGGAGATATCGATTATGAGATACAGGGAAAACAAGTAGTAATAAAAAGCAAAGAATAGTTTCAGATTCCGGAAGTACCGGCGATAAAAAAGATAATAATAATTAAAATAACAAAGGCCTATGACATAATTCAATATTTCTACACAAATCTAAACACCTCTATTTACCCCATAAAAAGAAAGGGAAAAGTTACGGTCTACCAAACGCTTAACTCTCCCCTTCTCAGAACATCAGTTAATTAATAACCGACGAAAACGCAAATGTATGAAAAATGGGCATACTAATCTTCTTTCCCCTATATCAGGGAAGGTAATACGGGTTATCATGAGGGTTTATATAGTTTTGTTTTGTACGGTAGCATTTGGTTTTGTATACGAACGTGGCTTTCCCCAAAACGCCACTATTGTTGTAGATACAGATACTATCGTTACGGCTACGGATGCCCTTAAATTACTACAACGGCAGACAGACTATATTTTTAATTACCGTGCGGATAAAATAAAAGAACTTCCCAAAGTACCTTTACAAAAGGGCACTATAAAAGCCGGCGAATTACTTACCAAAATACTGTCGCCGGGTAATTTCACTTACGAAGAACTTCCGGGTAAACGTATTCTTATTAAGGAAAAAGAGAACGACGCTAACCCCGGAATACCCGCCCCTACTTCTAACGCTCCGCCAAATTCTCCTGAGTTACAGCAACTCCGGGTAACCGGAACGGTCACTGACCCGAACGGAAACCCTTTGCCCGGAGTTAATATTATTGTAAAGGGTACTTCCCGTGGTACTATGTCTGACCCGGATGGAAATTATAATATCAGGGTGATGGGAACGGATGTATTAACTTTTTCTTTTGTAGGTTTTAGAACCGTGGAACAGGCCGTGGAAGGACAGGAAAATATAGATGTAGAAATGGAAGAGGATGTGACGGCCTTGGCAGAAGTAGAAGTAAATGCAGGATATTATACAGTAAAAGACAGAGAAAGGACAGGAAATATTTCGAGGATTACGGCAGAGGATATTGAGAAACAGCCAGTGGCGAATCCGTTGCAGGCGTTGCAAGGGAGGATGCCAGGAGTATATATACAACAAACCACTGGGGTGCCCGGTGGAGGATTTAATATCCAGATACGCGGGCAAAATAGCTTAAGAAATGTTCCGGAAGATAATGGCAATTTACCTTTATATATTGTTGATGGAGTTCCCTATCCTTCTGAATCTGTTTTATCTGGAGTTGCTGATCCGATTATACCACAAGGTAGTCCTTTAAATGCTATTGATCCTAATGATATTAAAAGTATAGAGATATTAAAGGACGCTGACGCTACAGCTATTTACGGTTCTCGAGGTGCTAATGGTGTAGTATTGATTACTACAAAAAAAGGTAAAGTAGGTAAAGGAAAAGTAGATATCAATGTGTATTCGGGTATAGGAAAAGTGTCCAATAGGATGGACCTTTTGAATACTGAACAATACCTAGAGATGCGGAATGAAGCTATTGCAAATGAAGGGGCAACTCCTAGTGTCAGTGATTATGATGTAAATGGTACCTGGGACCAAAACCGGTATACCGATTGGCAAAAGGAGCTTATTGGTGGAACTGCACAAACTACAAATGTTCAGGCCACCTTATCCGGGGGGAATACCAATACCCAGTTCATGTTTAGAGGGGGATATTATAAAGAAACCACAGTATATCCTGGAGATATGGGCTTTGAGCGTTTTTCTGGGCTTTTAAATGTAAATCATGCTTCTGAAAATAGAAAATTCAGGGCTACTATTTCTAACAATTTCAGTTCGCAAAAAAGTAATATGATTACATTAGATTATACCTCAACAACTGTCCAACTCGCTCCAAATGCTCCGACCCTGTATGACGAAAACGGCGAACTGAACTGGGAAAATTCTACCTGGGCCAATCCATTAGCTGAATTAGAAAAGAAGTATGAAGGAAACACAATAAACTTGGTAACTTCTGCCAACTTAAGCTATGAATTACTTCGTGGGTTACGACTAAAGACTAACTTAGGTTATAATTATATGCAGGTTAAGGAAACAAGGATATTTCCTGTTAAAGCCAGAAATCCTGCTTTTAGAACCGGACGCACGGGCTCTACTTCTTTTGGGGATCAATTAGTTAAAACCTGGATTGTAGAACCACAGGTGGATTACGAGAAAAAGATAGGGGAGGGAGTATTGAATATTTTGGCTGGGGTAACGTTCCAAGAAACTATACGAGAAGGAGAGACACTATCAGCGAGCGGCTATACCAGCGATGCCTTATTACTTAATAAACAGGCAGCAACGGACATCCGAGTAACGGGATCCAATTATACCCAATATCGGTATAATGCCGTTTATGGGCGTATTAATTATAATTGGAAAGAAAAATACATTGTAAATATGACTGGGAGGAGAGATGGTTCTACACGTTTTGGCCCTGGAAAACAGTTTGGTAATTTTGGGGCAGTGGGTGCTGCTTGGATTTTTTCGAATGAAAGTTTTATTCGCAAAGGGTTATCCTTACTGAGTTTTGGAAAATTAAGAACAAGTTATGGGGTTACAGGAAGTGACAATATAGGAAACTATCAGTTTTTAAATACATATTCTTCTACTATCTATCCTTACGCTGGAAGTAGTGGATTGCTCATTACACGCCTTCCTAATGACGATTTCAGTTGGGAAACTGTTAAAAAGTTCGAGGCTGGTCTGGAATTAGGACTTCTAAAAGATCAGGTGTTATTGGGTGTAAGCTGGTATCGAAACCGTTCATCAGATCAGCTAGTAGGGTTTCCGCTTCCGGTTATTACCGGGGCATCTTCTGTGCAGGCTAATTTTCCAGCTACTGTGGAGAATAAGGGATGGGAATTTAGTTTAAGTACGCTCAATATAAATTCAGATAATTTAAAGTGGAGAACCAGTATTAACCTAACTGTTCCCCGCAATAAACTGATTGATTATCCAAATATAGAAAGCTCTCCTTTTGCTACCAGATATGCGGTAGGCAAATCCTTGTACATTCAACGAAGTTATCATTTTACAGGAGTAGACCCCGAAACAGGAATCAATACTTTTGAAGATGTTAACGGAGATGGAAATATTTCTTTTCCGAATGACATTCAATTTTTAAGAGAAATCACCCAAGATTATTATGGCGGCATTCAGAATAGTATAAGTTATAAGGGATTAGAAGTGGATTTTCTGTTCCAGTTTGTAAAGCAAACGGGATTGACTTATATCAATGGATTTACCATTCCAGGTTTTATGACCAATCAGCCCACGGTAGTTTTGGACAGATGGCAACAACTAGGAGACCAATCAGAGATACAAAGATTTACCCAAAGTTTTGGCTCCAACGCTGGACAAGCGTATAATAATAGTCGAAACTATGGAGACAATCGAATAGGGAACGCTTCTTTTATTCGTCTTAAAAATGTTTCTTTATCTTATAGCTTTCCCGAGAATATCCTAGAGCAATTAAAATTGGAGTCGTTACGATTATATGTGCAGGGACAAAACTTATGGACCATTACCAATTATATTGGTTTCGATCCGGAAACTCAAAGCATGTCGTCACTTCCGACTTTAAGGACAATTGTAGCAGGGATACAATTTACATTTTAAATTAGTCAGGTATGAAAAATCTAAAAACACAATATATAAAACAGGCTGTTTTGGGAATGTTGTTAAGTTTAATAACTACTGGATGTGAAAATTTTTTAGAAATAGATCCTCCAAGGACGCAAGTAAGTAACGAAATCGTTTTTAATGACGATGCCACGGCTATTTCGGCAATAAGAGGAATATATAGCAAGATGATCCAAGGTGGATTTACTTCCGGTGATGTATCTAGTATGACAGGATTGGGAGGACTGTCTGCAGATGAATGGATTAATTATAGAAACCAAGTTGATGCCATTACATTTTATACAAATTCACTAACCCCAGAAATAGCTACAATTAATAGTGCTTTTTGGCAACCTATGTATGTCTATATCAATAATGCCAATGGAATATTAGAAGGGATAGAAGCAAGCTCCATATCTGAGTCGCTAAAGAAACAGTTAAGGGGAGAGGCTAAGTTTATCCGCGCCTTCTGCTATTTTTACCTAGTCAATTTGTTTGGAGATGTTCCAATAGTGACTACGACAAATTTTGAGGAAAATCGCTTACTTTCCCGTTCTTCCATAGAAGAAGTATATGCCTTTATCATTAATGATTTGAAAGAGGCTGAAGCTTTGCTTTCGGAAGACTATTCGTCTTCCGGGGGAGAACGCATACAACCCAATCGATGGACGAGTAAAGCGCTATTAGCCAGGGTCGCTTTATATAACGAAAATTATAGTGATGCAGAGCAATATGCTACTGATATTATTAATAATACCTCCCTTTTTACTTTACTTCCCGATCTAAATGATGTTTTCCTTGCTAATAGCAAAGAAGCAATATGGCAACTGCAACCATGGGAGGATGGGCGTACTCCTGAGGTATCTTTTGTTATACAAAGTACACCACCAGTATTTTATGCTTTACAAAGTGAACTTCTCGATGCCTTTCAACCGGATGATGAGCGCAGGAAGAGTTGGGTTAATAGTATTACCGGTGATAACGGTATCTGGTTCTTTCCGTATAAATATAAAGATTTATCCGGTACCCTTTCCGAATATTCTATGGTGTTTAGATTGGCGGAGCAGTATTTAATTCGTGCAGAGGCGCGAGCAATGCAAGGAGATCTTTCAAATGCTATAACAGATATTGATGTTATTCGTGAAAGGGCTAACTTATCACTAATTGCCAATACCAATCCAGGAATAAATCAGGATGATTTATTGGAAGCTATATTGCATGAGCGCAGAGTGGAGCTCTTCACCGAATGGGGACATCGTTGGTTGGATCTAAAACGAATGGGGAGGGCAGATAAGGTGCTCGGACCGATTAAAGGAGCTAACTGGCAGCCAACAGATGTCCTATACCCTATTCCACTGACGGAATTAGAAGCTAATCCTAACCTGATACAAAATCCGGGATATAGTGGATAATGTATATAATATATAAGGATAACATAAAAAATATAATTAGTATAGAGATGAATTACCTAAATAAACATATACATATTGTTTTTACAGTTTTAGTAATACTGCGATGTACTGTATTATTAGGACAACAGGAAGAAGACAAAGCACTAAAGGTAGGGGACCAGGTTCCGGACTTTATGCTGGAAAACCTAATCAATTATCCGACTAAAACAGCAAAAATTTCAGACTTCAAAGGTAAATTATTAATTCTGGATTTTTGGAGTGAGAATTGTGCGTCTTGCATAGCTTCTTGGCCAAAATTAATAAAGCTTCAAGAGGAATTTAAAGATAAAATACAGATAATTATTGTTAATCCCTATAATGAAAAAGCTAAGGTTAGAGAAATAATAGAAAAAAGAGAAAAGTTAATAAACCAAAAAATAACGTTAGTAGCCTCTGCCACTGATAAAAAAAGGCAGTACAAAATATTGTTAGACCTTCTTTTTCCTAGGTCAGCCGTACCACATGTAATATGGATAGATGGAAAAGGTAAAATCCAAGGTATTACCCAGGGACCTGTTCTTAACGAAAAGAATATTCGTGCTATTTTAGATGAAGAAAAAGTAAATTTTGGGAAGAAGGTGGAGAGCACTGATTTTTTACCTTTTATAATTAAGGAGCCATTGTTTGTCCATAAAAATGGAGGGGATTCCAAAGAGGTGTTCTGGCAGTCCGTTTTTGCAAGAGCAGACGAGCGATTGGGTTTTGGATGGGGGTATAGTAACACCTCAACTGGATCTAGTGTTATAGCCATGAATAGTTCAATTAAAGAGTTGTACCAGTTGGCGTATGTTACAGATGAATATTTGAATCAAAAAGGTATTTCTTCCATGCTGAGTCCAAAACACGTTTGGTTAGATATAAAGGATTCCTCAAAGTATATTTCCAAAATTAATGGGATTTTACAATATAAAAACTTATACACTTACCAGTTGATAGCTCCTCCCGGGATAACCAGAGAAATGTTAAGATCGCATATACAATCGGATTTACAAAGGTATATTGGACTTGATGCAAGATGGGAAAAAAAAGTAAAAAAATGTCTGGTATTAACTGTTAAGGATACCTCATTAATAGGTTATAAAAAAGGCGAAAAAATATCCTCTAGCAATGGCTTATCCTTTATGAAAATTAATAAACATCCTGTTTCAAAATTGTTTATATCGTTAGAATATATTACTGGGGGAATATATTCCGAGTCATATATTTTTGTGGATGAAACTGGTTATAATGGTCTACTTGGAGATATAGAAATAGAAGCAAATCTACAAGACATTGAAGCTTTGAATAATGCTCTCAAAAAGTATACATTAAAATTTTCTTTAGAGGATAGGGAAGTAGATATACTGGCTATCCGGGAATCCGAAGAATATATATATCCAGGAAGTCAGGAAGTTTCGGAGGAAGCAAAAATGCTTAAGGCATATTATAAATTAAAAGTTTTAATTAATGAAGCTGAGTATGAAGAAGACTGGGAGACCTTTGTCGATAGAGTGAATCATATGGACCAAATAGATCTGAATCCTGATAGAGCAAATCGCGAGAAATATGAGTACGCGAAAGGGATTGTTTTTAATGATGCGATCCAAGATGAATATACACTTACAAGTGCGTTAACTTGGATAGAAAACTATGAACCTAAAAAAAGAATCTTTGAACTATATCGCGAATATAATTCAGCAATTATATTATTCCGATTAAGTCGGCATACAAAAGCATTGGCAAAGGCGAACAACGCCATCAAAATTGCAGAAGAACTCAATAATGCCAACAGAAAAAAAGAAATACTGAATTTAATAGAAAAAATAAGGAATAAAACTAGTTAAAAAACTAAGTGTTGAAGTGAAGAGGAAAAGATTTTATTTGATTAGAAGCTGCCTTTTACAAGACAGCTTCTTTTTAACTAAAAGCTTGTTTTTATTGCCTTCTTAAAATTTGCGCAGATAGCTCATCATCACAACCATCTTGAGTAGCGTATACAGTTTCGAAAGTAGTTGCTCCGACTGTAATTGTACAATTGGTACCCGACACTGTATCACAAGGTCCAAGATCAAGGTCTTCCTGTTGGCATACATCCTGTGCATCTTTGTACCATCCATCACCTTGAGGATCAATTTTGGCAGTTGCAAAAGCGGTTGCAATGGCAAATACAAGTGCCAATGCGGGCATAATAAATCTGAACTTTTTCATGGTTATTGGTTTTAAAATTAAACATTAAAGTGCCTACTCTATTATACAGGTTTTCGGTCTTTATCCCTGATCATCGCGATAATGTTTTTGTATGTTATTAAATTTTTAAATGCATATAATTCATATTTAATTGATAAGCTATGATATACTGTTCGTATCTTGCTAATATTATACTGTTATTTATTACTACAAATTCCTTCATTTTTTTTTCTTTAAAGGAAGGAATATAAAAGCTATGTTGGTATTGTCCTTTATCTTCTAAAGAATATATATCTATTACAGAATTATTTTCAAATATGTTTGTGTTTTCGTTTGCGGCTAATATATTAGAATTGTTGTATAGGTAATTTATAGATATACAGTGTTTTTTGTTTACTATTAGTGAAGCGGCAGACATAGTAATTTTATTTTCAGAACTTATATTTCCTGTCTTTATTTTTACCTCATTAATAGTATCTATAGTATGAGCTTTATATTTTATATTAAAATTTTTATCCATATATAAGAATTCATTACGATAAAAATATATAAATACCAATTGTTCCGTATTTTTGTCATAATACAGTTCGCCATCTGTACTAAAAAGGCCCTCCTCATGTTGTTCTTCTAACAAGGAAGGAAAGATTTCAGGTTCGGAATTTCCTTTGATAATTTTATAGAAAGTGTTTTTAAAGTTATGAATTTTAATTAAAGCCAAAGAGGTATCCGATATAGGAAGGGCCTTGCTAAAATTAGTACCGTCCATATAAGGATAAGCAATCCAATTCTTAACATTTCCTCTGTGAATTATAGACATGTTTCCATCTAACAAATAAAAGTAGGAACTATAGAGCCTTACCTTTATACCCATGTATTTTTCTATGCTATCCGCTTTTATTTTGTATTGTGTAGTATCCTTAATATTTTTTAAATTGGCGCTTAAAATATGATTAAAAGCAGTATAATTTCCTAAATAAACATGGTCAGTATCTGCTCCAGCAATATAATACGAGTTATATTTCAAATCTAATGTATCCAATGGCTTCAAAATATTACCTGGCGCAAACACCCGGTCAAATCCGGCATGCTTATGATTTTCCTTTTTCGGAGCAGCGATATGCAGGGCCAGGACTACGGAAACCGCCAGGAATAGGGTAAATAATATGAATAGAATGCTGCGTTTCATGGTTGTGTTATTTCAGATTTATATTTTGGCTTGCGGGGAGGCACCCCCGCTGCCTTTGGCATCTCCCCCTCAAGGGGGAGAGCACTATCTTTTTAACTTTGATTTTTTATATTTCAGTTGTTATCAAATGAACTCATTATAGTCATTAAGAGTCGAGCACTCAATAACTCCCTGACTCCTCAACTCCAGGACTATTAAGCAGTAGTTGTCTTTCCAAACTTTACCGTGTTTTTTGAAGGTTCATGTGGTGGGCTAAGTAATAGTATACCTATTACTGCCAGTAGAACAAAGCCTATATTAAAGATAAGATGCTCCGTCCACCCCAGTTTTTCCAATACACCACCACAAGAGCAAGGGATCTTTTCACTAAAACTGAGAATAGCCACGATATAAGCGGTAAACATCACTATCAGGGCAAAAGCGCCGTACATACCGGTGAGCCGGGTTTTCGGCCAGGCCAGTAGCAGGGCTACGAGAATTTCTATGATAGGAATAAACCAGGCCGTAAACCCCGCAATGTTAGTCAGTAGGGGGGATTGGCCTATTTGTACGGTAAACTTCTGTACATCCATAAGCTTGTTTACGGCAGCATAAACAAATAAGAGGATAAAAAGAAAGCAGATAATTTCAAGAACGACACTTTTGTGCCTTACAAAAAAGCGTGGAATGGCTAAGAGGGTACGTTTCATAATCGGGGTAGATTAAGGTTGTTGTAATAGTTCTTAGTTTTGGAGTTGGGAGCCTTGGCGTTATTTTACTTACTTATACTATTAGTTATTTAAAACCCCAAACAACGCGTCAACTCCCATACTCCCAAAACAATATATATGGGTTGGTTAGTTTCTATTTCGGCCACTAATGCACGGATTATTTATGAGGGTACTTTTTAAAAATTATTCGTGTATCAGTGGCAACATATATTTTGAATCTGTTGTTAGAACTTGAGTTATTAAGTTAATAGGTTATTGGGTTATTTAGGCAATACGCAATAACTATGGCAATTTCCCCGCCGGACGGGCAGGATTGCCGCTTTCTAACCTCCGGACTTGCGGTCCGGAGTGGTATAATTTGGCCACGAATACACGGATTATTTATGGAACCCTTTAAAAAACATCCGTGCATCTCCCGGCGAAAATACCGGGACAGGTAGTGGCAATCTTTTTTCAATCTGTTATAAGAACTTATGTTTTTAGTTTTGAAGTATGGGATTCAAAGCACTCTGGTATCTTTTTGTTCTTTGAATCCCTTTACCTCAATAAGTAACCCTATGTGTCAAAAATCCTCTTTCTTCATTTTTAATCAGGGCTATTTGATTTTTAACTGGTGTAAAGTTCTGAAGTAAACCACCAAAACGACTCCTGAATCCGCAATATTTTCTCCTTATTTTGCAAGAATTTATATTCATTATGCAGGATTTACTGTCAAATTCACAATGTTGCTGTTTGGTATACCCTATCTTTTCTTTCTTATTTCCCCCGGGGAGCCTCCGTATTTCTTTTTAAAGGTCTTGTAAAAGTTGGAGGATGCTTTATATCCCAGGACCAATGCTATTTCTTCGATGGCCATGTCCGTATGGACCAGCAGGTGTTTGGCCTTTTCCATTCTTTTATCGGTATAAAAGTCATATAGGGTGGTTTGGAAAAGGCGTTTAAAGAGGATCCTGAGTTTTTCGCGGTTCATACCGGAGTCCTTTGCCAGTTTATTTATAGAGGGCCAGGGTGCGTCCAGGTGTTCTTCGATATAGCGGGCCATTTCCCGCACCGCTTTTTCTTCTTCGGTCTCCCGGGGCGATATTCTCCCTGAAAACTCCGGACCGGTGGCGGGCTTTAGGTCCTTTTTGGCGTCCTCCGTAACCAGGGGCCTGTTCATAAAGCCTTCAATGGAGGGCTTTGCAAACACTTTCGGAGCGGAAACACGGATAAGGCGGTCTTCCGTATTGCGGGTAAAACGGCAATAGGCCGGGCATTCTACCATATCGTTTATCTGAAAAGAGACCCCGAAGCTAAAAGGGGAGTCGAGGAGGGGGAACACCTCGTCTTCGAGGATGTCCCAGACCATGCGGTACTCATCGGTGAGTAATTCATCGAAAAACAAACAGTGTATCTGCTCCTGCTCCGTATTGAGGATATCCAGGACCACATCGTTGACCTGTTTCACATGAAAATCGTCGTCCAGGACAAAAGTCATATGGACTTCGCGGTAAAGGCCTTGTGCTGTTCCGGCCCGGTTGCGGACCAGTTGTGTCATAATATCCTGTAGTTCATTGATATATGTCACTATGGTATCATAACCCTCGTCGAAAAGGGAAAGCCTGAGCCTGTAAGACAGGTTGCCCAGCTTCATTTCGTTAAGTACAAAAAAAATATGCTCCAGGCGTTCTTTTTCAATATGTTCGTTTTCATCCATGGTGGGGTAGGTTTTAGAGGTTGTTCGGTAGTGTCATTGCCGTTTTTCTTTTTGAATTTCAACCGGGAGAAGGCCGGTCTGTATCACGATGCGGGCAAATTTTTTCATGGCGATTTGCGGGTTTAAAGGATAGTTCCCGAAAGTATCCGGTCCCGGGCCTGTGGCCGGCTAGGCCGGATTTTTCAGTTTGTAAATCTCAATCACCGCACTAACAATGTAGTGGTAGGGGTCGGTTATGTTCTTTTTCCGTCAATTTTATTGAAAAAGCCGTGAGCACCAAAGATCGTTATCTCTGTGCTATGGAATCTCCGGTTGTTTGGATAGAACTGCCCACGGCTTCTAACACGGGCAAGGGAGAGAAAAGATTAAATGTTGTTTACCTATAGTCCATATCAGCGATAATTAGTATATATTCTCATGGCCATGCACGAAGACAGAATTTCGTTTCGCGTGTTTTATAGCAAAATGCTATTAAGTTCTTTCGTATTGTAAATGTATAAACTTCAAAATGAGAACACTTACCTGTGAAGGATTTCTTTTTATCTGAGAGGGATTTTTACAGGATAACGCCGTTTCCGGGATGGATATCCGCAATACCGGAGACTCCCGTGGCGGTTGCGGGGTTGCTATTTACCCCATAGCGTGCAGGCCAAACAGTATCCCGCAGAAATGAATACGGGCTTAGTCCGTTTTCCGTCCGGAAACGATCTTTTTCCAGGCGGCTTCCATATCCGGGAACCTGTTCGGTTCACGATGTTTCAGCCCGTCAAAATATTCCCGGTGGACAGGACTTTCGGCATACCATGCGTCGAAGATCGCTTCTTCTTTTTCGGACAGATGGCTTATTAATTTTTTAAAAAGAATAATATATTCCATTTTTAATGGGTTTTAGGCAGGAAGGGGAAACAGGCAACTTCTACTAACAACTTTGGGTTTATAAAGGGCATCCTGCCTGGTTTTTACGGTTTCACCAGGCAGAGAGGGCTTTAAATTACCCGGTTATTCGCAATAAGGCTTATCTGAGAGGGATTATTTCTTATCTCAGAGGGATTTTTACTTCTGTTTTTGTTAAAATCTAAGGATTACGCTTTACGCACTTGGGTGTAAAGCAAGAATTAAAGTTACAACGGAAATACCTGATAACATTACGAGAATCCGTAAAACGGGCAATTTTTAAATCTCCTTTACCGTATACTTTTGCGAACTATGACCAGGGAACAACGGGGTTACGGGAATAGAACTCGTCTTGAGTTATTATAATTTGCTGCAAAACCCTCTTTTGCACTCATATTTTGTCTTTTTTAATACAACGGCCCATAGCGGGTGTTTGAACCGGGTCGCCGGCGAAGATATCGTACACGAGGTTTTTATGGCTGTCCGGGATAACGTACATCGATGAAACCGCGGTTTTTTTAAAACCGGGTTATACGGATAGGTTTATAAAAAGTGTTTTTTATTTGTATATTGTGTGAGTTCCAATAGGAGAACTCAAGACGAGTTCGGATTATGAATTTTAACCGATCAAATATTTACATGAAAAACACCTTATTATTTGCATTCCTGCTACAGACATTGCTTTTAACAGCACAAATTCCTGTTTCACTACCTGGCAATTTAGAAGAAAATGAAACAAAAATAAACCGTGAGGGAAATAATTTGGAGATAACATGGCCCCTGGCAAATGCCAACGAGGCCAGAATGGTACTCAACCTTGAAGAAGGTAAACCGCTGTTTCACACGATGGGAATAGTTGAAAAAGGAAATTTAAAAGAAATAGTGCAGGATCTCGACCCTGCTTTTATCATCAATGTCGGAAAAAGAACGTTGAAACCCGAAAACGGCTGGACTGTTTTTTTTGATAAAGTGCCCGAAAGGCCTTATACGTCCCATGTGCTGAAATTCAATAAAAAGGATTTGAAGGTCACTAAAGGAGGACAAAGGACTAAAATTGTAATAGAAGAAATTACAGCGCCGGATTTTACGGGGAATATTGAAATTACCATTTATAACGATCAGCCGTTGTTTAATATAGCCGCGGTGGTCTCTACTCGGAAAGATAGCACGGCACTGCTCTACGATGCCGGGCTTGTCGGGGCACAAGCCTGGGAAAAGGTTTCCTTTATCAATAACGACAACCGGTTTCAGGAAATAAATTCGTCTGTAAAAGACACCAGCACCAACGAGGCGGTAAAGTACCGGACGATCATCGGCAACTCGAAAAAGGGAGCTATTGCTGTTTTTCCCCCTCCTCACCAATACTTCTACCCGTTGGATGAAGCGTTTAACTTAAAATTTACCTGGCATGGGCCCAATTACAGGAAAATGATCCCGGAATACGGAATTGGTATCAGGCAGGACCCGGAGGGAGACCATCGATTTGTTCCGTGGTTTAACGCGCCTCCCGGAACAGCACAACGGCTTAACTTCTTTTGTTTACTGGGTGCCGACGGACCGGAAACACTGATCGATGCTGTTAAGGCATACACGCACGAGGACACCTATGTTCCGTTACCCTCGTATAAAACGATGGCCAGTCATTTTCATAACGAGTTTATAATGAACGTGGTTATGGCCGATGAGACCGTTCCGGAGAACCCCGGGTTTGTGGATGTTTTCAAACAAATGGGAGTGGATATCGTGCATTTGGGGGAGTTTCATTATACGGCTCATCCCAAGGGTCCCGACCCTCAGCGTTTATCGGAACTGGACGCGCTGTTTAAAGAATGCAAACGTCTTTCTGATGGTGATTTCCTCTTGCTTCCTGGAGAAGAACCGAACGAATTTTTAGGAGGCCACTGGATGGCGATATTCCCGAAACCCGTTTACTGGATAATGAGCAGGGAAGAAAACAAACCATTTCTTACCGAAGACACGACCTACGGCAAAATATACCGGATAAAGGATGAAAAAGAAATGCTGCGCCTGCTGGAACTGGAAAACGGGTTAGCCTGGACCGCACACCCCAGGATAAAAGGTTCTACCGGGTACCCTGATAAATATAAAGAGGAACATTTTTTTAAATCGGATCATTTCCTGGGCGGGGCATGGAAAGCCATGCCGGCAGACTTGTCCGAACAAAGACTGGGACTCCGGGTGCTGGATCTGCTGGATGATATGAACAATTGGGGAGATAAGAAAAGGATTATAGCGGAATCGGACCTTTTTACGGTTACTCCCGAAAATGAAATGTACGCCCATATGAACATTAATTATTTGCAAATGGACCATTTGCCGGATTTCGAAGAAGGATGGCAACCGGTACTGGATGCAATGACCGAAGGAAAGTTCTTCTCCACCACGGGAGAGATCCTGATCCCGTCGTTTTCAGTGAATAAAAAGACTTCCGGGCAAACCGTTAAAGTAGGTGAAAACGGAGAAACTGATATCGCTTTAGAGGTGGACTGGACTTTTCCCTTAAGTTTTGTCACTATTATTTCCGGCGACGGAGAAAAGGTTTTTAAAGAACGGATGAATCTTGAGGACACCAGGGCTTTTGGGTCCGGGGAATTTCAATTTTCTGTTAACCTGTCCGGCCGGAAATGGGTACGCGTTGAGGTATGGGATGTCGCCGTCAATGGCGCGTTTACGCAGACCGTTTACCTGGAGGACTAAAAATCAGCCCGGATAAACTCCGGTTTACCCCGAAAACCCGGTTTTCGTTTTGAACCGCCAGGGGTAGGGAAGTGGTGAGGTTTATCTAATATAAAAACGGGATGAAAAGGATTTTCCTTTTTGTCCCGTTAAGTGATGTAACGGCTGCTTAATGGCCCTATTTTTATTATGTGAGGCTCATAAGTGTAGCTTAATTTCCGTTAAATGCCTGCCGGAATTCAAGAGGTGACAAACTGGTTTTCTTCTTGAATAGCGTACTGAACGATTGTGCGTGTTCAAAGCCAAATGTATAAGCAATTTCGCCTACCGATAAATTTGTAGTCGAGAGTTTTTCCTTCGCCTTTTCAATCAACCTCTGATGTATATGCTGTTGTGTATTTTGTCCTGTATGCATGCGCAGTAGATCGCTCAGGTAGTTTGGAGACAGGTTCATGAGTTCGGCCATGCGTTGTACCGTTAATAGTTCCGGTTGCGTTGTCGTACTGCTGTCAAAATACCCTTCAACAAGGCGTTCAAATTTGACAAGCAGTTGATGATTGTGGTTTTTCCGGGTGATAAACTGCCGCTCGTAAAATCGTTTGGAATAATTGAGCAACAACTCAATTTGCGATAGGATAATTTCCTGCGTATATTTATCAATATGCAGGCATTCCTTATCGATCTTGTTCAATATTGTAATAAGATCATCTTCTTCTTCAGCAGAAAGATGCAGCGCCTCATTTACAGCGTAAGAGAAGAAGTTATACCCGTTAATGTTGCTTGCCAGGGGATGGGCCAGCAAAAAGTCGGGATGGAAAATAAGCAGGTAACCTGATCCGCATTCTACGGTGTTCAGATCCAGGTATTGAACTTGATTAGGTGCCGTAAAGCTCAGAACACCCTTATCGTAATCATAATGTTGCTGACCATATCGTATTTTACCCTTGGCTTCCCTTTTGAGGGCAACACAATAAAATCTATTCACAAAACCTTTCCATACATCATCTTCCAGGAAAATACTTTCGGCGAGGTTAATCACACTTACCAATGGATGGCGTGGCTCGGGCAAAGAGAGCAACCGGTGAAATTCTGAGACTGATCTGATGGCATTCATAATGCTAATTTAAACATTTTAATGTGTAGCGTAGCGGTTGCATTCTTAAAATGCAACCGTACCAATGCGCTAATCAATAAGCCCCATACTAAACTCGTCGTATGGATCACCGGTATCAGTACCCAACGGCACAATGCTTTCGAGTTTCGACAGATCAGCTTCGTTTAATTCAATTTCGGTGGCCGCTATGTTTTGCTCTAAATATTTTCTTCGTTTGGTGCCCGGAATAGGTAAGATGCCCTTATTTATAATCCAAGCCAGTGCCAACTGTGATGTGGTTATATTTTTCGCTTCGGCCATTGTCTCAATTGCTTTAACCAACTCCATATTCTTGTAAAAATGAGCTTCCTGGAAACGGGGAATGGCCCGTCGAAAATCATTTTCCGGTAAGTCATCTATGGTTCGGATCTGCCCGGATAAAAAACCACGTCCTAATGGGGAATAAGCAACAAAACCTATCCCAAGTTCATTTAAAGTATTCAGTATGCCACGTTCTTCTGTGGTACGCTCAAATAAAGAATATTCACTTTGTACCGCCGTAATCGGGTGAACTGCGTGAGCTCTTTTTACGGTTTCCGAAGATACTTCTGACAGCCCGAGATAACCCACTTTGCCTTCCTTCACCAGCTCGCTCATCGCCTCAATGGTTTCTTCGATGGGCGTGTTTTTATCAAGCCGGTGCATATAGTACAAATCAATATACTCCGTGTTAAGATTTCTAAGTGAACGTTCCACCGCTTTTTTGACATACTCTTTTTTGCCATTAATAGCCCAGGTTACTTTGTTGTTATCATCTATTTCCCAGCCGAATTTTGTCGCGATAATATATTTATCCCTATTACCATCTATTGCTTTGGCAATCAACTGTTCATTTTTGAAAGGGCCGTACAAATCGGCAGTATCTAAAAAATTACCCCCTAATTCGAGCGATCGGTGAATGGTGGCCATAGCTTCCTGCTCATCGGCCTCTCCATACATATTTGCATCTTCAAAACCCGTCATACCCATACAGCCCAAACCGATAATTGGTAAAGTCAAACCTTCGCTTCCCAGATTTATTTTCTTCATAACCATACTATTAATTTTAATAGGTCAAAGTTCGCAAAGAGCACTTTAACGGCTGTATGCAAAGCCCCGAAAGTTGTATGCAAATCAAGGATTAGCTAAAGATTAAATCTGATGTAGTCACTGCAAACCATTATAAGCCATCTCACAGACCGGGAGGGGGAGGGCAGCACCGTAAAAAATTATAGAAGAATAGTTTATATGTATGTGTTCCCGGTTTAAGTATTTTAAATAGAGCTGTTTTTACTCACTAAGTGAGATTTAAATGCTCCGACGCTTGCGTTGAAAAGTAATCTATGGTTTCCGCCTCATGCCTCGTGTCCCGATAGGTATCGGGATGCCCCGAGGTAGTTGACTCGAATTAGCTAGGGTTTTAATTTTTAAGGTTGATTTCAAACAAACACACAGGCGCTTTGTGGTAATGCTCAGGGAGCCCCTTGGTATCCTCAAGTTCAAACATTCCTAAAAAGTCAAAACCCGAATTTTTATAATGTTCAATAAGTCGGGCGTTGTTTCCCGTGGTATCCATTCTTACATATTGCTTTCCGATAGCTATTGTGTATTCCTTGGCCCAATCGACAATTTTTGTGACAAAGTTATTGCCCCTGAAGTCGGGGTTAGTCGCAATTCTATGAATATAAACGGCGCTATCTTCGTTTCTCTTTTGCCAGATCTGTGCATCGCTAAAGGTAATGGCCCAAATGCAGGCAATTTCACCGTTAATAGTCATTTTCCACTGCCGGTTTTCACTAATTTCATTTTCAATAAGCCCCCGTTCAAAATCGGGCCATACGGTGACCTCTTTTTTTGCTTTTTGATAGTCCGAAGCAATTTTATACAGCCGGAATATGTCGTCTATATCGTTGATTGTGCTGTTGCTGATGGTCATCTTTATTATATCTTTTAATTCCTATTTATTAGTTGTGTGCAATTTTAATTTCATGTGGTTATGGGGAATACCCACTTCTTCAAAGGGTTTTCCGTATACTTTAAACCCGAGCTTTGTATAAAAATCAACCGCATATTTCCTGGAATGACAGCTAATCTCCTGAAGTCCTTTGTTGCGGGCAAATGTTATAATCTCACAGAGCAACAGTTTTCCTATTCCTTTTCCCTGAATGTTCGTATCAACTGCCATTTGCATCAGTTGGGCGGTACCCGGGGTTTCTTCCGAAGGGACTAAAACTGCACAGCCCATGACCATGTTATCTTCCACGGCTACAAAATGCCAGGATTTTTCATCATGCATTTCCCAGGAATTATCGGGGATTCCCAACGGGCGTAGAAGAACTTTATTTCTTAACTCCCTCATGGGATCATAAAGGGGGTCTGCCATTGTAATGTTCTTTATGGTCATCATTTTTTAGGATCGGTTTTAATTTACATTTCGTATATTACTTGACAAAAGCAAATATAAACAAAAATACTTGACAGAGGCAAATAAATGAATTATGGATGAAATGGAAATTATACATACGATAAGAAAGTTTAACCGTAATTATGTCAGAAGTATCGGACTGCTGGAAAAAACCTTATTGAATACTGATTATTCGCTGACCGAATCGCAAATCCTTTTCATTGTTAACGAACAAAAGAAAACCACTGCGACGGACATCAATAAAGTATTGAAGCTGGATGAGGGGTATTTAAGCCGAATTATAAAAAAACTGATTTCAAAATCTTTGTTGACTAAAGAACAATCTTCATCCGATAAACGATGTTTTGAAATCAAGCTGACTGAAAAGGGACTAAAAGAGCAACAAAAACTGGATGAACTATCCTCTGATTCGGTTCGATCCGTCATTTCCCCTTTAAACCCATCCGATCAGACAGAGCTGGCGGGTTTGTTTAAGCGGATTATAATTTTGTTATATGAAGGCAGATCTTCATCTTAATGAATTCCTATGGAGCCTTAATTACATGGCGTTGGCAACTGGCCTTTACCTTGGCCCTTCTTTATAGTAAATATCTGTCTTAAAGATCAAGGCAGTAAATTCGTCTCCTGATTATCGAATATTTTTTCTGATTCTACTCAACGAAGTTGGAGTAATTCCTAAATATGATGCAATATATATAAGCGGTATTCTGTTGGCTAAATTTGGGAAGTTTTTCAAAAAATCAACATATCTGGTTTTGGCATCTGTGGTCAGCATGGGCTGCACCACATGTACTTTATCTAATAATGTTTTTATGGTGACTTTATTGATTATTTTGTCCCAGTCAATTATTGTTTCCGAAAGCTCTTTAAAACTTTCATACGAGAATGAAATCAACCGACAATCCGTAACCGTCCGTATGTAGATCATAGACGAAATTTGGTGGTTAAAGCTATCCAGATCCACCACAAAATTATTTTCAGCTACGAAATGATGGACGATTTCTTCGCCTTTGCTGTTGTAGTAACAGATCATCAAAATACCTTCCTGTACAAAACCAATATGTTTTGCAATTTTTCCGGCCTCAGAAAAATACTCGCCTTTTGGCAAGTATTTTTCTTCCGCCTTCGTTTGAATCAAATCGAGCTGTTTTTGATTAGGTTGCCCGAATTGCAATAAATAGCTGATGAGTTCTTCCATATATTTTAATTGTCAAAAAAGGCTTTTCTCCTTGTGTCTGATATTGAATCTATCCCTTTTAAAATTAGTTCTTTATATCTTGTTGTCGCATCATTTCCTGCAAAATAATGTATTTGTTTTTTACCATCTGTTACGGCTTCATAAACAACTTCGGCAATACGGGCCGGGTTATCTGCATTAGTAAAAGCATGAGGATGAGCATAAGCTTTTAATACTTTATTCCAGTCTTCCTCATAGGCTTCGTGTACTGTCATTTGAGCGTTATCAACGAAATTTGTTTGCATAAATCCGGGAACGATTGTTTTAATGCTGACACCTATGCTGTCCAACTCGTAAGTCATTCCCGTAGTCCAGGCTTCTAATGCTGATTTTGTTGCTGCATATAGTGACATAAATGGGTCTGGAATATAAGCACCTAAAGAGGTTGTAGTGATTATTATTCCCGTTTTCCTCGCTCTAAAATAAGGAAGAAATGCTTTGGTCAGACGAATTGTTCCGAAGACGTTAGTATGGAATTGTTGCTCCAATTGTTCATCGGAAGTTGCTTCCAATGCTCCGGCTAAAGCATAGCCTGCGTTGTTAAACAATACATCAACAGGACTTATTTGTTCAGCTTTTTTAACAACCTCTATAATTTGATTTGTGTTGCTGATGTCCAATTGTAAAAGATGTGTATCGGGTAATTGAGAAAGTTCCCTTTCGTTTTCGGGTTTTCGCATTGTGGCAATTACGGTCCATCCTTTTTCTGCAAATAGTTTAGCCGTAACTTTTCCTAACCCTGACGCAGCTCCTGTTATAAAAATTGTCTTGTTCATTTTTTCTTTTTTAATCTCTTAGGCAAAGGACAAGAATTAAAAACTTACAAGACTTGCCATTTGGCAAGAAATACTATAGTGAATGTTTTATCCTGCTTCAATTTGGTTAATGCGGTCGCCCTGATCTCCTGCTGAAATGAGTAAAACCTGTCATGGCCATAGCCTTGCCAGGTGTAGCTACATCCTCATAACTATGGCAATTTCACTGCCACTTTCTAACCTCCGGACTTGCAGTCCGGAGAGGTTTATTTAATAGATTGCCACGGGATTGATGTTAACCTGAGTAGAACCGACATAAAGCGGCTGGCCCAATACAAATAAAAATTCCCGGACTTTATCTCTAACCAGGGCCCGACTGTCTATCAGTTCTAAATTATAGATGCCGCGCTTGGCAAGCATATACTGATTGACAGGAAACTCCTCGTTGCTCGCCGGATTTGGGTATACTTCAGAAGCCCATGTGTCTCCGCCAAATGCGACGATCCCCTGATCGGCTAACCATTTTGCGGCCTCCAATCCAATACCGGGTTCTACTTCAAGGAATTGTTTGTTGTCTTTTCCGATAAGTTCCAACCACCCGGTGTTAAACAATACAACATCACCTTTCCGTATGCTTATTCCTTGTTTTTTAAGTACCGCCTGAATATCGGCAACCGTAAATTCGGTACCGCCGGGAATAATGGATTTCCCATAGTGTTCGGTCATATCCAATACTATTCCACGGGTAACCATAGGCGGAACTTTCTCTATACCAAGTTTCTTCACACCTTCCACAGTAACAAAATCCGCTGCTTTATTTCCGTTATAGTATATGTTATCTATCCCGATATGACCAATCCCGTTTAGCTGAGTGCCTACACCCGTCCAAGCAGTAACCAATTCATCATTGAAGCTGAATTTATTCGGTCCCACGGTTTGCCCGGCCTGTTCTCCGGGTTGAATATTGTAAAGATTAAAACTACGGTGGCGGAATGCCGGCAGGTGTTTATCAATAGGTACAGCCAGGGGATAGGTCTTTCCGGTCTTTACCAACTTAACGGCCTGCAAGACAATTTCCGGACTTAACAAATTAACCGCACCGATTTCGTCGTTTGCTCCATAAACCGACGGGTACCATGATGTATCTTTCGGATCGATACTTTGACCCTGGGCATAGGTCCCCCATACACTGGTCAGCAGCAGGGCAGTTACCGTCATTATTTTTAAATATTCCTTTGCTTTCATCTTTTATAATTTTAAAAGTTCATTATTTATGAGCTGTAATTCGTCACCTGACAATTTGAAGTCAAGTGCCCGGGCATTGGCGATTGCCTGCTCCGCATTCCTGGCTCCTGCCAAAACAACGCTGATACCCGGCTGAAGTGTTGTCCACTGTAAGACCAGTTGTGAAAGTGTAGCGCCTTTGCTTTTTGCGACTGGCTCAATTGCCTGCAAAAAGGATTTTACTTTTTCCAAGTTAAACTGGGAAAAATACCCATTCCGGTGGTCATCGCCTTTTAGTTTACTTTCTTTGAAGTATTTACCTGTTAACAAGCCACGCTCCATCGGGCTGTACACAATGATCCCCAATTCATTTTCCAGTGCATAAGGCACCAAGTCATTCTCAATCGTACGATTCAGCATACTGTAAGAAACCTGGTTGCTGGCTAATTTCAGGGTTCTGGAAGCTTCTTTCAATTGATCTACACTATAATTGCTCACTCCGGCGGCACGGATTTTACCTTGTTGTATCAATAATTCCAGTGCTTCCATCGTTTCACCGATAGCAGTTGAATTGTCCGGCCAGTGCAACTGCAATAAGTCGATATAATCCGTACCCAAACGTTTCAGGCTTTCTTCAACCTCTTTTACGATGCTCTCTCTGGCGGCATATTTGTAAACAGGTATTTTCTTTCCATCTTCTTCGGCATCAAAGAAAAACTCACCCTTGCCTTTGTTGCTTCCATCCCAGACCAATCCGAATTTGGTTAACAATTGGATATGGCTTCTGTCTTTTCCTTTGATGGCCTCACCGATCATTTCTTCGCTTAAACCAAAGCCGTAAAAGGGCGCCGTGTCAATACTGGTAACACCGTGATCCAGCGACGCATGGATAGAGTCGATAGAGTCTTTTTTATCATTACCGCCCCACATATTGCCTCCGATAGCGAAAGCACCGTGTGTAATAGCAGATAATTCCAGATCTGTATTGCCTAATGTTCTGTATTCCATTTTTTTAAATTTTATAGTAATGTTGTTAAAATTATTGTCGGCTGTTCCTGTAACTTTTCCGTAGCAAGTTCTCCGAATGCCTTGATGTAGGGTTGCTCATTGTGTGCCGCCAAACCTTCCCTGCTTTTCCATATTTCGTAGAAAATGAACAGGTTTTGATCTTCCAGACCTTGATGGAGATTATACAATTCACATGCTTCTTCTTTTCGGGTTTGTTGCACCATGTTTTGTAATATGGAGGCAACTTCTTCCCGGTATTCTTCTTTGGCCTTAATAATAGCTGTTAAATGGATTTTCATCTTTTTATTTTTTTAATTGTGGTGCAAAAACCTTTTCGAGATGTTTGGTATATTCGGTCATATCTCTGGTTACGTCAGCATTTTTTTCAACATCATGGAAATGAAAACTTTCCATTTTTTCAAGTGAGGCAAAAGCGTTCATCCGGTGGAAGCCGAACAAAGGACCGTTATCGACGCTCGTTTCGTTGAAAAATTCACCGGGTAGTGTAAATGCTGTCTTAGGGGCATTCCAACTGCTTGTTACCATATATTTCCTTCCCTGTAACATACCGCCTGTGCCATAATTGATGTCAGGGTTCCGGGAAGTACGTCCATCGCTGTGATAGATTCCTTTCTTATGTCCCGCTGTAAATACTTCGTCAATGTATTTTTTAAACCCGTTGGGGATCTGGAACCACCACATGGGGGTATGATAGATGATGTAATCTGCCCAGACAAATTTCTTTACCTCTTCTTCATTGTCGTATCCGTCTTCGATATTGGTCAGTTTTATTTCAACATCCTCAAATCTTTCAAAAAAGGAAAGGGTGTTTTCTGTAACGGTTTGGTTATACTTTCCGCCGGAATGAGCAAATTTCTGCCCTGCATTTATGATAAGTATATGTTTCATGTTTGCTTGTTTTTAAATTCAGACACAAAAGTATAGCGACAATTACTATTACAAAAATAACTTAACTCATATACTTCTATTAGTATTATAATAGCTTAGGGATACTTGGTTTTTACACCTGTTTTCATCTATTTGTGGACTTTTTTTAAATTTTATGACAACTTTAATCGGGACTAACTATTATTAAAGTAATTATATTTATATTTTTGTATTATAATTTTAATATCATGGTTAACTTAGAATGGTATCGCACTTTTAAAGCGATTTACAAAACGGGAACATTGACAGGTGCGGCGGAACCCTTATTCATATCCCAGCCGGGGGTTAGTCTCCATTTAAGCTCTTTGGAGGCTTATGTGGGCTATAAACTATTTGACCGCACCGGCCGCAAAATGATTCCGACCGAACGCGGAAAGGTCCTTTTTAATGCGTTAGCTGAACCGTTGACAAAACTCGAAGAGATTGAAAAGAATTTTCAAAAATCTACCGAGAAGAACACACCTACTATCAGCGTTGGTATGTGTTTTGAGACCTTCCAGATTACATTGGAGCAATATGTATCCACCCTGCCTTTTAATTTAATCATCAGCTTTGGTGAGTATCCGGAGATGCTGGATCAGTTGGACAAGGGTATTTTAGACCTTATCATCACGCCAAAAAAAGGAGTATCTCCCCATATTGAGCATGAACCTTTTTCTTCGGAAAATATCGTATTGGTAGGAGGGAAAGATATTGACCTGAAAGCGTTCAAAGATGTTCATAAAACGAAAAACAGGACACAAATCGAGCTTTGGCTAAAACAACACAAGTGGTATGGAACTACGGGTGATATGGAGCATCTTTTCCAATTTTGGAGTTTGAACTTTGGGAAGAAGCCGGATTTCAGACCAAACTATATTGTCCCGAATCTCAATTCCATTGTGCGTTGTCTGAGCGGAGGAAGCGGTTTGGCTGTTATCCCTGATTTTCTATGCCATACTGAGATAAAAAGCGGTGAAATTCAGCTGATATGGAAAGGTGACAAAAAGTTAAAGAACACGCTCTATTTTGGAACACGTAAAAAAAGCACCCATAATAAGGAAATAGAGCATATAAAAGGACTATTCAAGAAAGCGCAGGGTTTATAAAGAAGATTTGATGTTATGCTCACATTATTAAATAGCCGAACTTCAGGTTTTTGTAGCTGAAAGGGATGGAATGAGCGGTTTTCCTCAATATCATTCTATTTATGGTCTGTTAAAATAATCGGTAGCTTCAAATATCGAAATCGGATTAAACCCTGTAAGAATTGTACAGCCCTCAGTATGTTGTATATCCTTCTCTGTGGGCTTAAGGGGCTTGAGCGAATGGACTGAGTAAAAACTTTTATAAGTCACAATGCAAAATCAGGGGTATTCTTATTGCTTAAGTGCTTCTTCCGAATAACAGAAATTTATAAAAATAGAATTAATGTATTCCTCAAAACAGAAAGAGGTCCCGTATCGGGACCTCTTATGTAAATAAAAAAGGACGTATTTCCGGATTTTTCCGGAGCGGTTCTTAAAAAGCTATTCCCGGCCCCCTACAGAGGATTCACCTGGTTTTGGGAATTTCCGGATGGGGGAATACCTTTTATAACTGTCAAAAATTTCCGTATCCGGTCCAACGACCCTGGGATCCTTCGTCCTTTCCAATTCGTTGTGCAGTTCTTTTTTCAACCGTGCTTCCTCTGCCGCAAATTCGGGTAACCCGGCAAGGTTGTCCAGGCAATACGGATCTGTTTTGATCGCATACAGTTCAAACTCCGGTCTTTTGTCCACGGCCAAATCCAGAAATGGCTTGATATCCGTATCATCGGCATGTTCCAAAAGGTAAGTCTTGGCAGGGCAATCATCGATATCGGTATAGGCGCCCTGGGGCATATATTTTCCGTCGTCCCCAATGCCGTTCACGGGGAGCAGTTGTAAGGTATCCCCGGGATCAAATTTTTGAGGCGCGCCCGCAGGCCACCGTTCCGGCCGCATGTTCCAGATATAGAGGAAATCCCTGCTGCGTATAACACGTTGAGGATAGCCCCGATTCTTATACCTGGAGGAGGAATGGCGCTCCCGCCCGGAAAAAGCATAAGTATTCACTCCTTTCACATAACCTTCCTTGTTTGAGGTCAGTATTTCCAAAAAACTCTTTCCCGTAACCGGCATCATATCCTCGGGGCTTTTATTGGCGATCTCCAAAATGGTCGGGGCTATATCCACAAAGGATACCGGATCTTCGATGACCCGGCCCCCCGGAAATTTTTCGGGATAACGAATGGCCATAGGTACATGGATACCGTACTCATAGCTATTAGCCTTAGCCCGGGGAAACGGTTTGCCGTTGTCCGCGGTTACGATTACAATGGTATTGTCCAGTTCCCCGATGTCTTCCAAATATTGTAAAATATCCCCGAGGTGCCGGTCAAACCACTCCACTTCAACGGCATAATCCAACAGATCGCCCCGGATCTCATTATTATCCGGAAGAAACCCGGGCACTTCTACATCTTCCCGGTGTTTTCCCATCCTTTTCCAGGAACCTTTTTCATAAGGTCTATGGGGTTCATGTGCTCCGAACCAAAAGAAGAAGGGTTTGTCCTTCCTTACGTTTTCCATAAAGTATTTAAAATTCCCATAATAGTCGGTACCGCTCATTTTATCGGCATACCCTTCCAGGCCCGATTTATCTTTCTGACTATAGTTTATATTAGAATGGGCAATACCCCCCGCATCCGTAACCCGCCATAGCGAATCATTGTCATCCCTGGCATATTGAAAAGGACCCACTCCTTTACCGGTACGCCCTGTACTATATCCGCCCTTGTCCAGTTCATCAATAAAAGAGACGTATTTTTTAAGCCAGGAAGAAGCGTGCTGGCCGGATTGCTCGTTTTGCCAGGGATAGCGCCCGGTTACGATAGAACTCCTGGACGGGGCACAGCCCGGTGATCCGGCAATGCAATTGGCAAAATAAACGCCTTCGCGGGCTACCCGGTCAAAGGCCGGGGTATTGACAAATTTGCTGCCTGCAAAGCTGGTATGGGCAAAGGATTGGTCGTCACTGATCACAAAAAGTATATTGGGGCGTTGTGGTTCCGGTTTCATTTGCCGGCAGCCCGATCCGGGCAGTATTGCCAATAACAACACGATAAATCGAAGGTTTTTCAACATGGTATTTTCTTGAATGGGTTTTTCGTAGATGACAAAAATTACAATTGATTTGCAGCTGACACCCTGAGTTAAAGATAGCCAATAGACCGTGATACCGGGCACTCATTTAACCGCTAAGGTTTTTCTGCCGTAGCACGAAGATAGTAAATTACAATGAGCTATAGGGCACGGTATTGTGGCGTTGTTTTTTATCCCTCTCCATGCGGGCAAGGACATTTATGAAACGAAGTTTGATGTAGTACTCATGCATCCTCATGGGTATTCTTTGCTGAAATGTTTGTGTAGAGTAAATTCTGTTATAGGGAATTGTACAGGAAATTTCTTCCTGGACGAAAACATGTATATTTCTTTTTATTATGTAAATTTGAGTATCGTGTATCATGCCATTTAACAGTCTCTAACAACTGAAGAAATGTATAAACTGTTCCTTTCTTTTTTAATTTCGTTACTGACCGTAACAATCTCTTACGGCCAAAATCCGGATATTGAAAAGCAACTTGATGAGCTTTTTGCCAGAGAATTTAAATCAACAGAACCCGGCTGTGCAGTACTAGTGACAAAGGGAGGACAAACAGTTTATAGAAAAGCTTTCGGCAGCGCTGACCTTGAATTAAATGTTCCTATCCGCCCTGATATGGTTTTCAAACTCGCCTCCATTACCAAACAATTTACGGCTGTCGCCATTCTTCAACTGGCAGAACAGGGTAAAATTTCTTTACAGGATAGTTTACAAAAATTCATTCCAGATTTTCCTTCAAAAGATCATACGATAACTATAGAGAATTTATTGACACATACATCCGGCATCAAAGATTACATGCAAATTGATTATCCGGATCCATATATGGAACGGTGGGACTTTACCCCTAAACAATTAATTGATAGTTTTCGGAATTACCCTTTACAGTTCAAACCAGGCACTAAATATTCATATAGCAATTCGGGTTATTATTTACTGGGTTATATCATCCAAAAAGTTTCCGGAAAAAGTTATCAAAGCTATGTGCAGGACAATATTCTCAAACCATTAGGATTGGACCATACATATTTTGAGATCGGGGACATCATTATACCTGGTAGGGTTAATGGTTATCGGAAAGAAGGTGCCGTTTTTAAAAATGCGGATTACTGGAGCCCGACAATAACGTATGCGGCAGGCGGCTTACTTTCCAATACTGAAGATTTGTTCAAATGGTTTAACGGACTTTTAAGCTATGGAATTTTAAAAAAGAAGTCGTTGGAAAAGGCTTTTACACCGTTTAAACTTAAAGACGGCTCTGTAATTAGTTATGGTTATGGATGGTATGTAGAAAACTTGGGCGGCATCAAATCCATTGAGCACGGTGGCAAATTGAATGGGTTTGTAAGTAACCAAATCTATTATCCCGAACAGGATATTTTCATTGCAGCCCTGTTCAATAGTGAGGATGCACCAAGGGACCGAATATCCAATGTGATTTCGGAAATCGTTTTGGGGCAACAATTACAAACGGAAACCCAATTGGATCAAAATATTTTAAACTCCTATGTAGGCACTTACTCACTTACAACAAATCCTGAACGGACTATTACAGTTTTTGAAGATAATGACAAACTACATGCAGAAATTTCTGGACAAAGTACTTTTGAAATACTGTTTCAAACTGCGACAAAATTTCAACTAAAACATCTAAAGGGCATGACCGGTGAATTTATTAGTGATAACGATATTGTTACGAAGATCATGGTTAATCAAAACGGGCAATTTGAATGGACAAAAATCAAATAAGTACGCCAAACAGTAGTAGCCACTCTGTTTGGTACGGACAGTGAACTTTATTGAAGCGGAACAAATTTCCTCAAGATTACAACTCTACATTAAAATGGTAATCAGCGGAATGAAAGCTCCGGTTATATTATAATATGTGTAATTCTTTTTATTGCTATTCTCAAAGAGTTTATTATGACTGTTTAGCACAGTATGAAAAAAACGATCAGAGAGGCACATTTGAATTCGAAATGATGAAGTTGAACCTTTCCCGTTTATTAATTATGGGCATCAAGCTGTTTACAACAACATCAAACCAGAGATTAAAGAACCACACCACTTATTCGACTTCCTGAATATTTCTGAAAAGCAGGAAGACGGTTTGATCGAAACGTTGGGTGGTTTGCTTCCCGAATCCCGGGGTGAAGATTACGAGGAACAGAATTTGGCTAAAAGAGTGAGAAAGAAGTCCAAAAAGAAAAACAGAAGATAGGATTTAAAGACTTTATCTGTTCCTCGTTACCTCAATAAAACGAAGTTCTAAACTCCAATGGTGTCTGATTTGTTTTTGATTTGAATAACCGACTGAAAGATTGTGGTTGTTCAAAGCCCAATTCATAGGCAATCTCGCTAATGGAAAGGGTAGAGGTGGAAAGGCTTTCTTTAGCCTGTGCAATTAACTTTTCGTGGATGTGTTGCTGCGTAGTCATTCCGGTTAAGGATTTGAGCAGGCTTCCCAGGTAATTGGGAGAAACATTCAGTTGTTCTGCCAGATATTGAGCGGTAGGCAATCCTTTATTCACCAAAGTTTCAGAAAAATACTCATCCATAATGACTTCCAGTTTTTCCAGAATTTGATGACTGCTTTTTTTACGGGTAATGAATTGTCTTTGGTAAAAACGTTCGAAATAACTGAGCAATAATTCAATTTGTGCAATGATGATATTTTGGCTGAACTTGTCAATATTACTGTGGTATTCACGCTGGATATTCCGCAGGATATCAACGATAATGGCTTCCTCCTTTTCGGATAAAAACAGGGCTTCATTAACATGATAACCAAAGAATTCATATTTTTTGATGGTCTTTGCCAATGCCGTATTCCAAATAAAATCCGGGTGTATGCATAATAAAAAACCGTTTGGACGCACTATGGGTTTTTCGGTGGACAGGTGTACCAATTGACCGGGAGAAACGCAGGCGATTACGCCTTCGTCAAAATCGTATTGCTGCTGCCCATACCTGAATTTCCCCTGAATGTTTTTCTTCAGCCCAATGGTATAAAAATGCTGTACCCAGCTGATTTCTTTTTCGTCTGTTTGATAGTCTACCAAACCGTAATCGACCAAACTGATTAACGGATGTTCAGGTTTTGGCAATCCGCTGATCCTGTGGAAATCGTTGAGTGTTCTTAAAGTATGTACGTTCTTTTGTTTCATTAGTTATCAAATTTAAGTAAATAAAAGAGATGAAAAACCGCAATTGTTTTTCATCTCTTTTATTATTGCAGGGTTTTAATAATCAGTTGATTTGCTCAATTGTTCATTAGCTTTTAATTGTTCTTGCAATACCGCAATTTTGTTGTTGGCCATTTCGAAGGAATCACTTCCCATAAAGAAATGCAACGGAGGATTTTCCATTTTTGCAAGAGAGATAAAAGCCCGGGCGGCCTTATCCGGGTCTCCGGGTTGATTGCCGATAATTTGTGTCTTGTGTACTTTTTCCGATTCTCTTGCTACGGTATACGCTTCGATCGGATTTTCTGCCAAATATAAAGAGCCTTGCAAAAGAAAATTCGTATTGAAATACCCGGGATAAACAATGGTCGATTTGATGCCGAATGCTTGTGTTTCTGCCGAAAATGCTTCTGTCAATCCGGCTACCGCAAATTTAGTCGCATTGTAAATTCCCCACCCGGGGAAAGTGCCCGAAAATCCTGCAATGGACGATATGTTGATGAAGTGCCCTGTTCTTCTCTCTCGAAAATGTGGGGTCGCCTGGCGCATTACATGGAGCAGCCCAAAGACATTCACATCAAAATTGCGACGTCCTTCTTCATCGGTCAATTCTTCAATAGTTCCCAATTGGCCATATCCGGCATTGTTGATTACCACATCAATTTTACCAAAATAACCGATCGCTTTACTTACGGCATTTTTAACGCTCGTCTCATCTGCCGGGTTGACTTCCAACGGAAGAAAATCAGCAGCATCTCCAATTTGCTCTTTTACGGATTGAAGTGTCCTGGAAGTGGCGGCTACGGCATAATTTTGAGCCAATAATTCCTTTACCAATGTTAGTCCCATTCCTTTTGATGCTCCGGTTACAAACCATACTTTTTTAGTGTCCATTTCTTTAATTTTTAGGATTACATGACAAAAGTATTTCGGGAACATGCTGTATACGTAGCTGAAACCCGGATTTGCATACCCGAATCAACGATTGGTTTACGGGTGACTGTTTTGTTTTACGTACTAAGTGAGATTTAAATGCTCCGTCCCCGGTATCGGGATGCCCCGAGGTCGTTGACTTCTACGCCGGCTTACGATCGGCTGAGCCAAATTCCCTAATAATTGACCCGATTCACAAAACCTTTCCGGTTGTTGTATTGCAATTTTGCATGGTCAATATCGACGATCAAACTTTTAATAATAAAAAAATGAAGCGAACAGCGAAAGCACTTTGGACAGGTAGTATAAAAGAAGGCAAAGGCGAATTAACGACGCAAAGCGAAGTTTTAAATAAAACCAATTACAGTTTTAAAACCCGTTTTGCAGGGGAAGAAAAGGGGACAAATCCGGAAGAGTTATTAGCGGCGGCACATGCGGGATGCTTTACTATGGCCGTTAGTCTTGCCTTGACAGAAAAGGGACTGGTGGCAGAATCATTGAACACGAAAGCTACGGTATCTATGGAAGACTTTAATATCACAGCTGTGCACCTGTCCGTTACCGGAAATGTACCGGGCATTAGCGCGGAAGAATTCGAAGCCATCACGAAAGCGGCAGAACAGGATTGTTTAATTTCTAAAGTATTGAAGATACCTGTGAGTTCGGATGCCCGTCTTGTGTTGTTATAACGGAGTCGGATAAATAGGTTTTACAATAGTGTGTTAACAGTGCCTCATTCGGTTTTTTTGGTTAAATTTGATTGAATGCCGAATGAGCGCTGTTTATTTCATATCCGGAGGTATAACCAGTTTGTTATCAATAGAAAGGAATCAAAATAACGGGCGGATACCTGGTCCCGGGCTACAATTAAAACATTTCAGATAAATGGTTATCGACTATAAGAAAATTGATTTGTTTGGAAAACAATTCATCCAGAAGGTGGTCTTAGAACCTCCTTTTGAATTTGCTTTCCCCGTTTCGGAACAAGCTTGTTTTTTATATATGTTAAAAGGGGAGATGCAATATCGGTTTGATGATGATCATATCACTATTCCCACCAATTATTCACTATTGCTCAACTGCATAAACTCCGGGAAACAGATACACGATTCGAATGCCGGCGGCAATGGTGAGATTGTAATTGTTACTTTCCATCCGGATATCTTAAAGAAAATTTACGAAAGAGAGCTTCCTTTGCTGCTTCAGCCCAGTAACAAAATAACCAATCAATCAAGCGGAAAAATAAATAACGACTTTTTGATCCAAAAGTATATTGAAGGCCTCCTCTTTTATTTTGAAAATCCATCTTTGGTAAATGATGAGATTTTGATCCTGAAATTAAAGGAGATCATCCTTTTGCTATCGCAAACACAAGATGCCGAAACCATACAGGTCATCATATCCCAGCTTTTTTCGCCGACAACCTATACGTTCAAACAAATTATAGAGGCAAACCTGTTTTCCCGGGCCAGTGTCGAAGAGCTGGCACAAAAAACGAATTTAAGTGTTTCTTCCTTTAAAAGGGAATTTAAAAAATTGTACAATGATTCTCCGGCCAGCTATATCAAAACCAAAAGGCTGGAAAGAGCCGCTGAACTGCTTTTAGTTTCTGCTGAACGTATTACGGACATAGCCTTTGACTGCGGGTTTAATGACCTGGCCAATTTTACGAAAAGTTTTCACGATAAATACGATACTACGCCTACGAATTACCGTTTAAAGCCGAATAATAAGAATAGACAATAGCGAATACGGGAACTTAGCGTTTTTGTGTATTTCTGATGTCGCCCCTTAAAGCCCGGCAAAAAGCATCCTTAAAATCCCGTTTTAAGGATGCTTTTTTTTGAACCAAATTGCCAGATAATTGGGCCGATTCACAAAACCCTTTGCCCTTTTGTGCCGCAACTTTGCATAGTCAATAATGGCATAACAAAATTTAATAGACAATGAAAAATTTAAAATTAGTTTTGGTAACAACCTTATTTACCATGGTACTTTCAGTAGGCGCTTTTGCACAAAGTTCTCCAAAAATTATCGGGGTAGTCAATCAAGCCAACTGGTGCAGTGTCTGCAAAGCTCATGGGGAAAGAGCTACGGCAGCTTTAATGGAAAACAACAAAGATGGCGCCTATCAATTTGTAATTAACGACATTTCCAATGCCGAAACTGCAAAGAAATCGGCCGCGGAAATTGAAAAACTAGGACTGACAAAAGCCATGGAACCATACAAGGCAACGGGTATGGTATGTTTGTTTGACGCAAAAACCAAAAAGCCCATCAACCAATTACTCATAGCACTTTCCAGTGAGGATATTGGCAGGGCCATGGAAATGTTTAAAAAGGGCAGGTAATACTGCCTGCCAGTACTATTATATGGCAGTCCTGCCTCTGGCCGGACTGCCTTTTTCCGCAATAAAAACAATTAACATATGTCTATAGAGAAAAGAACAGTTCTTTTTTCAATATTTCTTGTATGTTTTTCGGTATTTCCATGCTTAGGTCAAATACAAGAGAATCCCGTACAATGGAAAACATCAATTGAAAAAGGAAAGGGCGATACGTTAGTAGTCCGTCTAAAAGCAACTATACAGGAAGGCTGGCATATCAACAGCCAATTCAACGGTATACAAGACGGGCCTTTGCCCACGATTTTCGACTTTGAAAAATCGGACCGGTACATCATGGCAGACCACGTGGATGAGCCCAAACCATTGAGCCGTATAGAGAAAGCCTACGGGGATCAGGCACTGTATTACTTTGAGAATGAGGCCGCATTTACGCAAAAAATAATACCTGTAACAAATGACAGTATTACCGTTAAAGGAACCATTACCTATATGGCATGCAGCAGTACGATGTGTTTACCACCGGAAACGGAAGAAATAACATTCGCGTACCAACCGGAGCATCGACGGTCTGCAACCAAACAATACGTCTTACCTGTAAAAGAAACTAATTTGTGGTGGATTTTCTCAGGCGGATTACTGGGTGGATTTTTAGCATTGCTTACACCATGCGTATTTTCAATGATACCGCTTACCGTAAGTTATTTTACCAAAAACGGAGGTGTCCGGAAAGCCGTTATATATGCGGCATCTATTGTCGTTATATATGTGACCCTCGGGCTGACGATTACATTGACATTAGGCCCCGATGCCCTTAATGCACTGGCAAGTAACGGCATAGTCAACTTTATTTTCTTTTTGATATTCGTTGTATTTGCCATTTCATTTCTAGGAGCGTTTGAAATAACCCTGCCGAATAGCTGGCTTAATAAATCAGACAAAATGGTTGACAAAGGCGGACTCATCGGAATATTCTTTATGGCTTTTACTTTGGCACTGGTATCGTTTTCATGTACAGGTCCAATTATCGGGAGCTTGTTGGTTGAAGCTGCAATTAACGGGAATATTACCGGTCCTGCTGTCGGAATGTTTGGATTTGCGCTGGCGCTGTCTATTCCGTTTATGCTCTTTGCCGCTTTCCCGGGGATGCTTAAAAAATTACCAAGATCAGGGAGCTGGCTTGGTAAAGTAAAAGTGATATTGGGATTTCTGGAATTGGCCCTGGCCCTGAAATTCTTGTCCGCTTTTGACCTGGTATACCAACTGGGGATCTTAAAACGAGAGCTTTTTATAGGGGTTTGGATCGTTATCTTTTCCTTGTTTGGGTTTTATATGTTGGGCAAACTAAAATTTGACGATGATGAACGCAAATCAAAAACATCGATAAGCGGGTTGATATCAGCTGTTTTGATATTCAGTTTTGTGGTGTACCTGGTCCCGGGACTATGGGGAGCTCCCGTAAAATTAGTCAGTGGATTTTTACCTCCTTCATTTTATAAGGAATGGCGTAAGAATACACCAACAGCCGACTCGAATATCAATAATACCGCGATAGAAAAACACGCCCGGACTTGTCCGCAAAATCTCAATTGCTTTCACGATTACGAAGAGGGTCTGGCGTATGCCAAAAAAGTGAAGAAGCCCGTCTTGCTTGATTTTACAGGCTGGAGCTGTGTCAATTGTCGTAAGATGGAGGATAATGTGTGGAGTGATGAGGCGGTCTGGAAAAAATTGAATGAGAACTATGTGTTGATTTCACTGTATGTGGATGATACCAGCCCTTTGCCCCGGGACGAGCAGGTAATTTCTACCACAACCGGCAAAAAAATAAGGACGGTGGGTAATAAATGGAGTGATTTACAAACGACTAAGTTCCGAACCAACTCACAACCTTACTATGTGGCGATCGATACCAGTGGTACAATGCTGACCAAACCTGTGGCGTACGAACCCAACGCCGTAAAGTATACGGCATTTTTACAAAACGGTATTGAGAATTTTAATTCGGCAACCCCGGAGTAAGCACACGAGACATACAGGAGAACACTAAAAAATACTTTGACCCGGCCCGACAACGCATTTTGCCGCATCCCGGTTGTTATCGGAACGGCACGGCACATGTATGTCTCACCCGGTGCGTAAATATAAATTTTGATTCAACACGTTTTGAACCGAATTGCCAAATAAGTGAGCCGATCCTCAAAATCCTTTTCGTCCTTGTATTGCAACTTTACCACGTCAATAGTGGCATAAGATTTTGAAAATTCAAATATGACAAAATTAAAAAAATTGAATTGCGTATGGTTCATTATAATAGCCTTCAGCGGTTATGCCCAGAACCTGAAGTCGGATAACGGACATGAAAACAACCCATATTATTCAACAACGGACACTGCAAAACTGAACGTGTCCGATGCCGAATGGAAAAGAATACTCCCCGGGGATCTCTATCTGGTGGCCAGGAAAAAGAACACGGAGAAAGCATTTACGGGAAAATACTGGAAAAGCGAGACCAAGGGAGTTTATTACTGTGCAGCCTGTGGCAATGTGCTTTTTAAATCGGATGCCAAGTTTGCCAGCAGTTGCGGTTGGCCCAGCTTCTATGAGCCGCAGAGAAAAAACAGTGTACGGTATCAGGAAGATCATTCACACGGAATGACCCGTACGGAGGTGCTTTGTGGCCGCTGTGATGCCCATCTCGGCCATATATTTAATGATGGTCCGCCACCAACTTACAAAAGGTTTTGTATGAATTCCGTCAGTCTTGACTTTGAACCGGACAAAACGCCTTCCGGCAGGTAACCTTTAAAGCGCATCCGTAGTTTTCTTCAAATAAAAATTCCGGTTAAACATGCGGAAATTTAAAATTATCAAGCATTTCATTCATAAGTAATAAACATGAAGTTACAAGTTCTTTTGTTTTTTATAGTACTGTGGTCGTGTAGTATACGGGCACAGAACATGGTAAGTATGGCTTCTTTACACCCTGAAACTGACACCATCAGTGTCAATAAGAAGGAACTCGCCATTCGTTATCCGGATTTAAGGCAATTCAACGTTGCGGTAAGTAGTTTCGATTATAGTGATTTTGATGCAAAATCGGATGATAACCGTTTTGCCGGAGGAAGAATAAAAACCGAACGCATAAGCTCTTTTTTCAATACACCGGCTGTTAAATGGAAAGGTAATTCCTTATCGGCCACGGTCGGTTATACCCATACATCAACGGAACTGAAAGACATTACCAATGAACTTCCGGAAGTGCAGTTAATGCCTTTAACCGCTGATAAAAGCACGATTGACGTGGCTTTGAATTATTCCAGGTCAGACAGTATATTCAATCACCCGATTATTTATTCATTAGTAGCAAGAGGTATAACCGATGGCCTGAACAGTATTCGTCGTTTTAATTTTAACGGGAGTTTCAGTTTACCCCTGAAAAGAACGGAAAATACCACATTCTCTGTTGGTCTATTGGTATTGATCGACCCTTCTTCGCCCATCCCCGTCGAACCCATTGTGAACTATTATCATAAATTCGCTTCATCCGGAATTGAATTAATCGTAGACCTTCCCAGGGGGATTAACCTGAAAAAACAAATAGCCGGGAATGCCTGGGTGATAATCGGTTCTGACCAGCATTCGTATACTACTTTTTACGATCGCCATAATGCGTTTCTCGATGGCAAGGTAAGTTACAATACCATAGAACTGAAAAGCGGGGCGGCATTTGAATACCTGTTTGCGAAAAATATTATGCTGAGTCTAGGTGGTGGTTTTAACAGCTTTTTATCTTCCAGGCTTTTTAAAGACGGAGAAGACTACAGTAGCGCTTCTATAAAAAGTACGAACAAAAGTGTTCCTTATGTGAACCTTAGTTTATCACTTTTATCTTTCTAGAATACACTTTCGGGAGCTAAACGTTTTAGAGCATTGTCTTTGAACCATATTGCCAAATAATTGACCTGATCCATAAAACCATTCTGTTTTTTGTATTGCAATTTTGCCTTATCAATTAAAGACATTCAAATTTAAAATCAAGATCATGGGATTATCAAATTTAGGGATTTTTCACACCGTTATAGGTGTTGTGGCCATTGCAGCGGCTGTTATAGGGTTTTTAAAAGGCGGTAAAATAGACTTAAGCCGGCTTACCGGCAGGATATATTTTTACTGCACACTTGTCGCTTCACTAACAGCTTTGGGATTATCCAGGCATGGCGGATTTAATCCGGGACATGTTTTTGCCATATTCATTGTGCTTCTGGTCGTGACAGCTTACTTTTTGTATGCTAAAAAACAAGGAAATAACAGGGCCCGCTTTTTTGAGAACTTCTGCCTGTCGTTTAGTTTTTTCTTATCATTGGTTCCTACCGTTAATGAAACTTTTACACGGGTTCCGATCGGACATCCTTTAGCTAAAGGCCCCACAGACCCGTTAATCGGTAAAACACTTCTTGCGCTTTTAGTGCTGTTTATTGCAGGTTCTGTCTATCAATTCAGGAAGCAAAAGAAAATTTACAGGTCGGTATAACTTCAAAAAAGTAAATGCCCGGGGCCGGACGGAATTTCATTACTCCTGTTTTTTATCTTGTAATTAACAACTTCTATAGTGCTATATAAGCGGGGGTAACAAGGTCGTTCCCGGGCCCGGAGTTACCGAGTTATTGCGTGTAGCCTGAATAACCCGTTGACTTCGTGCCTTTCTATATCTCCGGACGAACGGCCAATATCCATGAGCATGCCTGCATCAAAAAAGTATCATGTCATGGATAAACACCGGTTTTTGGTAAAGATTTACGGAATTCACTAAATTTGTATTATGCCGGCTACCAAAAATCTTGAAGCGTTTTACGCACATAAATTTCATAACACGCCACCGTTGCCACCCACCGGAGCAGGAGATTTCAATGTTTTCCGCCTGGCAGACCTCAACGGTGGCAGACCACCGGCACCATACGCACGCTACGATTTTTTTAAGATCATGCTGATCCGCGGGGCGCATCGCTGTCATTATGCGGATAAGAGCATCGCCCTGGGCGGTAACACACTCATTTTTTTCAACCCGACCGTTCCTTATCAGTTTGAGCGACTGGAAGAACAGTCTACCGGATTTTTCTGTGTTTTTAAGGAGTCGTTTTTCACAGAAAAACTCAGGAACGGAATCCACGACCTGCCCATGTTTGCCCCGGGCAGGAAACCTGTATATGACTTAAACCAAAGGCAGGAAAAAGAGGTCGCCGACCTGTTTGAGAAAATGTTAAGCGAAGCCGGTTCTGATTATCGTTTTAAATACGACCTGTTGCGCAATTATGTCTCCGAACTCATTCATTTTGCCATGAAGATCGAGCCGAGTGAGCAGCTGTATCATCACCCGGATACCAATGCCAGAATAACTTCCGTCTTTACCGGTTTACTGGAACGCCAGTTCCCGATCGAATCACCGGAACAGTATCTTAAGATGCGTTCAGCAAGAGATTTTGCCGGGAAGCTCGGACTTCATGTGAACCATCTCAACCGCGCTGTCCGGCTGACCACCGGAAAAACAACCACCAAACATATTACCGAGCGAATGGTAGCCGAGGCGACGGCATTATTAAAACATACGAATTGGAATATTTCCGAGATCAGTTATAGTCTGGGCTTTGCACAGCCATCACATTTCACTTACTTTTTTAAGAAGCATACCAAGGTCACACCTACTTCCATCCGACTTGTTTGAATTTCGATAGTATCCGTTTGATCCGGGTAAACAGCCGGGCCTTTACCTGCTATACCTTTGCCATATAAAAATAATCGTTATGGATAATAAAAAAGTATGGTTTATCACAGGTGCATCAAAAGGCCTGGGACTAGCTTTAGTTAAACAATTATTACAAGCCGGTCACCAAGTGGCGGCAACTTCCCGAAACACCAAAAGTCTGACCGAGGCCGTGAACTTCAACAGCGATGCGTTTCTGCCGCTAGAGGTAGCTTTGGGCAGCGATGAAAGTGTAGCCGCGGCTATTCATGAGGCCCATCAAAGGTTTGGCAAGATTGACGTGGCAGTCAATAATGCGGGGTATGGTATCGGCGGTACTATGGAAGAACTGACGGACAGGGAGGTACGTGACAGTTTTGACGTCAATGTATTCGGCACCGTCAATGTCGTTCGCCATGTTTTACCTATTATGCGCGGACAGGGCGACGGTCATATCATCAATATTTCTTCTATTGCCGGTATAACACCAAGTACAGGTTGGTCGGTATATGGTGCAACTAAACACGCCGTAATAGGCCTGACTGAAGTTTTAGCTGATGACGTCAAAGCTTTTGGGATTAAAGTAACCCTTATAGCCCCGGGTAGTTTCCGCACTAACTTTAATAATCCGGATGCTCTGGTTTTGGCCGGAAAGAAAATCGATGCCTATGCTGAAATTCATGCATCATTAAAACGATTTGCGGGAATGAGCGGCAGCCAGGCCGGCGATCCTGAAAAGGCCGCAGCGGTCATGATCGGAATTACCGGAATGCCCGAGCCGCCGGTGTACCTCCTTTTAGGCAGTGATGCCTATGCACGTGCGTTGGGTAAACTGGAGCTGTTGGAAATGAGTTACAAGCAATGGGAAACATTGACAAGATCAACCGATTATTAATCATGGATAGCTATGCAAATATCAAATAACAAGATTTTAATTACCGGTGGTGCGAGTGGCATTGGCCTGGGGTTTACAGAACTATTTATCAAGGAAAACAATACCGTGATTATTTGTGGCAGGCGACAGGAGGCACTCGATAAGGCGGCCAGCCGGTTTCCCGGCGTGATCACGCGTCAATGCGACCTCGAGATCGAAAAAGAAAGAACCGCCCTGTTTGAATGGGTATCCGAAAAACACCCTGATCTCAATGTCCTGATCCATAATGCGGGTATCCAAAACTGGATGAAAGTTATCGGAGAAGACTTCTTCGAAAAGGCCAAACAGGAAGTGGGTATCAATATTCTCGCACCACTTCACCTGACCGGGCTTTTCCTGGGACTTCCGTCACTGACAACCATCATCAACATCACATCGGGGCTGGCATTTGTGCCGCTCACCCGCGTACCGGTATACAGTGCAACCAAGGCGTTTTTCCGCTCGTTTACGCTTTCGTTGCGGCATCAGTTACAGGATGCCGGAATAGAAGTTATCGAGGTCATTCCGCCTAAACTGAATACCGACCTCGGTGGAAAAGGCCTGCATGATGATGCCCCGCCGGTAAGGGAATTTCTCGAATCGATATTCACGCAATTAAAAAATGGCGATACTGAACTTGGTTATGCGCTCAGTGCTCAGCAGGTCAAGGTTAACAACACCGCGATACAAGAACATTTTATGACACTGAATACGGGCGGCTGAACCTATGCTAATATTGTATTAACGAAATAAGTAAACGGACGTTTCACCTTTAGCTTGATGTTCATTTTCTTATTAAATGTAGGGATTTTTGCTCCTTCAGAAGCTAAATGCTGTTTTAAAGCACCAAAGTTGGCAAGAGACAAGATCTGCTCTTTAAACCAAAAAACTCAGGATATTTTCTGCCTTTTGGATTTAAAAAAGTGTTTGGTCTTTAAATTTTACTTCGCTTTCATCGACGGGCGAATTTCCCCCTTTGAATGTAGAAGTCTACAGGAAAGGACAGAACTTTCATCCGGATCCGGGACTTCTTATTATTTTTGAATGAAATCTATCTTATCTCATTTACGAAAATACGATTTTCCGGCAATTTTTTATGAAAGCATCGCTTGGTATAAACTCAGGCGATGTTTTAGTATTTTGTAACTTTTACAGACTATATAGAAAGTCCTCTATAAAAGTCTGGATTTATAGCATCCTATTCTTTTATAAACCTTATAGCCCTTTTCATAATGAACGCTGTTCCGCTTTACCGTGAATGTATTTTTTAAGGTTCACTTGTATGTAAGTGTTTCACATTATTTTATCACTATAAAGCAGTACCTTTGCAACTATGATAAAACTGGGCGAATACAATACGCTGGAAATCCTCCGGGAAACTGATCCGGGGCTATATTTAGGCGATGGCGAGGAAAACGTGGTGCTCCTGCCACATAAATATAAGCCGGAGAAATATGAAATAGGTGATGAAATTTCTGTATTCATTTACCTTGATAATGAAGAGCGCCCCATTGCCACAACCCTGGATCCCTTTCTTCAGTTAAACACTTTTGGATATCTGCGCTGCAGCGCGATTACGGAATACGGAGCCTTTATCGATTGGGGGTTGGAAAAACAGTTGTTCGTTCCCTTTAAGGAGCAGGCGCGCCCAATGAAAAAGGGAAACTGGTATATTGTTTATTTATACATTGATGAAAAAACCGACCGTTTGGTAGGTTCCAGCAAAACAAACCATTTCCTTCAAAATGAAAACCTGACGGTTGAACCTTTTCAGGAAGTTGATATTTTGGTGACGCATATCACCGAGAAAGGTGCAAGCGCAATTATAAACGGCATTCACAAAGGGCTTATCTATACTGAGGATATTTTTGAAGACATACATACAGGGGACCTAAGGAAAGCTTTCATAAAGAAAATACGTCCCGACAATAAAATTGACCTTGTGTTGCAAACGCCGGGCTATAAAAGTATAGAGCCGAACGCAAACTTTATTCGTGAAGAACTGGAAGCCGTTGGCGGGTTTTTGCCGCTTCACGACAAATCGGATCCGGACTCAATTAAAAACCTTTTGGGGATGAGCAAGAAGAGTTTTAAAAAGGCGATAGGTACCCTTTACAAAGACAAACAAATTATAATTAAGGAAGACGGTATTGAATTACTATAAAGGCGTTGTATAAACACCATAATCTCCATAGAAACTGCTTCGCCGAGTGGGTGGGTAAAACCATAGAAATATGGCATAAACTCTGGTCTTAAAAACCCTCCGCTGCCGCGCGAGTCCTCTCCGTGGTTCTTGAGCAGGCAGGGTTTTAAACCCAATAATGAGACCTGTAATAAGAACCCCTAGATTTTATCGTCAGTAAACGCTTCCCTTAACTTTTGATATGCCTTTGATACCTGGTTTTCTACAGTTTTAATGGAGATGTTCAATTTTTCCGCGATTTCCCTATACTTTAACCCGTTGAATTTGTGTAGTGTAAAAACCTCCTTACATTTCGGAGGCAGGTCGTCGATGGCCTTTTGAAGTATTTCATAGTTCCTGTGAGCCTCTTTTTTACCGGTTTCATCTTCCAGAAAATTTTCGAGATACATGTTGTCTGAAAGAGAAACAGTGTTCCTATGTTCCCGAAGGCTATTGATAAACTTATTATGGCAAGAGCGAAAGAGATAGCTTTTCACGGACGAATTTATGGTAAGTGATTGGCGTTGTTCCCATATTTTCACAAAAGTACCCTGAACAATATCTTCAGCTTTGTCCCTGTCGTTGCACAAGCTGAAGATATAACGTACCAGGTCGTCGTACAGCACTTCAAAAATAAACTTAAAGGCGTCATTGTTTCCCGATTGAAGAGCGTTTATTAATTCTGTGCTATTATCGAGGGAATACTTCATTAATATCCGGGTAAATCATTATTTAAAGAAAAAATAATTTTGTTTTAACAAAAATGGAAAAAAAATGTGAATCCGGCGTAGGGGTTTTTTAAAACCTTTGTGTCTTGTTGTAAAAAGCCCCTTGTCGTAGTATTATGGAAAAAAATCAATTTCAGCATTTATTGCATAAATATTTCTCCGGTGATATATCGGAGAAAGAACAATATGATCTGGACGAGCTGTTAAAGGATGAGTCTTATGCAGAGGAGTTTAAAACCTATGCCCGGTTAAACAAGCGTATTTCGGAGTTATCATATAAACCAACGCCTGCGAAAAAAAAGAAAGCGATCCTGGATACGATCATGAGAGATTCCGGAACGGGAACGAAAGGAAAAGTATATATGATCCCTGTATTTTTTAAATACGCGGCAGCCGTTGTTATTTTACTGGGGCTTGGTTTTATCATGATGAACAAGTGGTCAAATACCCCGGACCAATTGATCGTAGAAGACAACCCGGTGATACTCCATCTGTCGGATACCTTGATAAAATCTTTACAGGAAACGGACTATACCATGATCAACGCTTCGGGAGATGTACAGGTAGAGCAGGCCGGGGATACGATAAAATATATGGCTACCGGAAAAGAAGGAACCCTGGCCTATAACGAAATAGATGTCCCGCATGGAAAAACAGCGGTTTTGGTTTTGAGTGATGGCAGTCGTGTTACACTCAATGCAGGGACCTGGCTGAAATTTCCCCGGAACGCGGGAGTTACGAGTACCCGGGAGGTCTATGTAAAAGGGGAGGCCTATTTTGATGTGGCGAGAGATACGTCCAGGCCCTTTGTAGTACATGCCGATGATGTCAATATCCGGGTGCTGGGAACGCATTTTAATGTCAATAATTACGAATCCGATACCACGGTCAATACGGTTCTTGTAGAAGGGAAAGTAGCACTCTATGCAGATACTGATCTCTATAACGAGGAGAAGTCCCTGGTCATCCACCCCGGAACAATAGCTGTATTTGATAGGGTCGGGCAACCCATAGCTACCCATACTGTAGACACTTCGTTATACACCTCATGGATGCAGGGGCAATTGATTTTTGAAGGCGCTCATTTTTCTGAAATTATACGCAGCCTGGAACGGAAGTTTAATGTGGAAATAGAAAACCGGAACAGCGGATTGGAAAAGGAGAAGTTTACGGCAAAATTCGAAGAAGAATCCATAGAGCAGATCTTAAAATCATTCCAGCAAAGCTACCCTTTTGAATATACGATAAAGAAGAATAAAATAATTATTAACTAACTCAATAAAAATCAATATGAAAACTTAAAGTACATGAACTCGTTTAAACGAGTTCCATATGGACCTTGAACAAAAAAACCGGAAAATGTGGCCGCATTTCCCGATTTGTGTTCAGTGATTTATAGAGATAAACCAACTAATTCAAAACAAAAGTATGAAAAAACTCATTAACGTAATGAGGCAAAGTTCTTTTGCCTTAAAAATTGACCTGAAAATGAGACTTGCATTACTACTTCTTTTTCTTTCCTTATTCCAGATACACGCGAGTTCATATTCCCAGAATGTCAAAATATCGGTTGACCTGGAACAAGTAACGGTGGGTGAATTTTTCAAAACCGTGGAATCCATGACCTCCTATCGGTTTTTGTATAATCACCGGGATGTAAATATTTCCCGGAAGATTAGTGTATATGCCTGGAAAGAACCTTTATCCCTGGTGCTGAACAGGGTCTTTAAAGACACGAATATTTCCCACCGGGTAGTTGATCATCAAATCGTGCTAAACACGTTTACCTCAAAACCCGTTAAAACGGATGGCAGGGATGACCTGCAGGAGAAGCTGATCTCCGGGAGGGTCATGGATAAAAATGGTATGCCTTTGCTCGGCGTGACGGTATTGATCAGGGGAACACAGCTGGGAACTTCCACAAATGAAGAAGGACATTTTGAAATTGTGGCCGAGGAGGGCGATATTCTGGTCTTCAGTTATATCGGGTTTTCGAAGCGGGAAATACTTGTAGGAGCGGAACAGGAGATCAACGTTAGGTTAACCGAACAAGCCAATGAACTCGGCGAGATCACCGTTACGGGATACCAGACCATTTCGAGCGAACGTACAACAGGAGCTTTTTCCAAATTGAAGACCGATGATTTTAAATCGCAACGCCTGAACAGCCTGGATGCCGTACTGGAAGGCCGGATCGTTGGCTACCAGGATGGAGTTATCCGGGGCGTAACCTCCATGAACGGTTTGACAACCCCATTGTATGTTATCGATGGATTTCCTGTTGAAAAGACCAAGTATAATGAAAATTACAGACTGGAAGAAAATCTGCCGGACCTGAATATTGAAGATATCGAAAGTATAACCGTTCTTAAAGATGCCGCCGCCGCCTCCATTTACGGCGCCCGTGCTGCCAATGGTGTTATAGTGATTACTACAAAAAAAGCCAAAGCAGGAGAAACGAATATTTCGTTTTCCAGCAATTTGACGGTATCCCCTTATAAATATTATACGGGTAATTTGACCAATTCGGCTGATATTATCGGGTTAGAACAGGAGTGGGCTAATGGTAATCCCAACCTTCAAGGTGCCGGTTCAGCGGCTTATGCCTCCTCTTTATTGGATAATGCCGTATATACCAGCCAGGGGATGCAAACGCTTTTAAATTACTATGCGGGGAATATTTCAGAAAACGAATCGAATAGTATTTTAAGCAGATTAGGAGCATCCGGGTTTCAATACTATGATGATCTGGATAAATATGCCAAACGGGATCAATACTACAAACAATATAACCTTAGCTTCGGAAGGGCTACTGAAAAGAACAGTTTCAATGCGTCTGTGACCTATAAGGACAATAAGTTCGAGGATCGTTATTCGGAAGACAATTCCCTGGGGATCAATTTGAGGAATTCTACTGAAATTACGGATTGGCTGACCATGGATGTCGGAACATATATCTATTTCAACAATGCGGATGAGCAGGCATACGACGCCCAGGACCCGGGCTTTGTATACCAGCCGTACAACAGATTGGTCAATGAAGACGGTACTTCATTCACTTCTACTGCGGCATCCCGGTACAATAAATCAACCCTTCAATCCCTGGATACCTATAATATGTATAATATGGATATTACACCAATGGATGAATTGGGAAGAAACATAAGAGAACGCAAAAACTTTTCGAACAGGACCTATGCCAAGTTCAATGTCAAACTAAGCGATGCTTTTTCTTATAGCGCTATGTTTCAATACGAATATGGTGTAGAGCGTATAAACCAGTTAAAAGATAAAAATTCATACGAGGTCAGACAGCGGGTAAATAGTCTGGCTACCATTTCACCTGCAAATAAGGCCGTGTATAATTTGCCTTACGGAGACATCTCCTTTAATAGCAATCAGTATTCAAATGCATATAATTTCCGTCAGCAATTGAATTTTGACAAATTGTTTAATAGTGTTCACGATATAAGTATCATCGCCGGCACGGAAATGCGGCATTCCAAACTGGAATACAGCGAACAGACCCGTTATGGCTATGACTCCCAAACCTTGTCTTTCACACCGGTTAACCAGGCAGATCTGCTACAGGTCTACGGTTCGGTTTTAGGAGGGTATATGTCCCAAAACGATTTTTCGGCAGAAAGGGAATTGCTCAACCGTTACGTTTCTGTTTATGGTAATGCGGGGTATACTTACGATGCCAGATATACCGTTACGGGAAGTTTGCGTTGGGACCGATCCAACTTATGGGGAACGGACAACAAGTATCAAAATAAACCGACATGGTCTGCCGGAGCGGGCTGGAATGTACACAACGAATCCTTTTTTAAACCGCCCTGGGTAAATATGTTTAAACTCCGTTTTTCTTATGGTATCGGGGGGAATGTTGCCAAAAATTCAGCACCGTATTTAACGGCATATTACACGTCTAACAATAATGTAGGGGGGATACAGGGAAGCGTACAATCCAGGCCGAACCCGGAATTATCCTGGGAAAAAACAACCACGGCCAACGTAGGGATTGATTTCTCTATGCTAAAAAATCGATTAAATGGAACGATAGATTTATATCATAAAAGAGGAGAGGACCTATTGGCCAACAGTATTGGGGTGCCGACAGAAGGTTGGGGCTATTCTACCTATACCCTTAACAATGGAGAAATGACCAACCGTGGAATAGAGATCAGTCTTGACGGAAGTATTTTGAGGACATCGGATTTCTCCTGGGATGCGGGAATCCTGTTTGCTTATAATAAAAACAAGGTAACCTATGTAAATGTAGAAGCCCCGGTATATTATTTACAATTGGATTATCCTTCGGCTTATCCAAGAGTAGGGAAGAATTTTAATTCTATATACGGATACAAATGGGCGGGTTTGAGCAATACGGGTTTACCCCGGGTTTATGATCCTTCGGGGACTGCGGTATCTCATAACCCGGCAGATCTGGAAGCTATCGAAGACTTTGGTACAACGGTACCGGTTCAAAGCGGATCCTTTAGAACATCGGTATCTTATAAGGACTTTTCGCTTTCCGCTCTTTTTATTTATGAGTTAGGCCATAAGATCAGAAATAATTTTTTACCCATGTTCAATAACAGTTATTCAGGTGCTACAGGTGGCTATATTGCCAATATAAGAGCGGTAAACAATCGTATTGAAGACCGTTGGGTAAACCCCGGGGACGAAGCGTATACGGATGTACCTCGTGCAGTGTATGAATATGATCCGGATTATAGCTACGATCTGCAATCCATTTATTCCTATGCAGACGTGAATATCCTGGATGCTTCAAACCTGCGGTTGAGCAATGTGTCGTTGGCCTATCAAACGTCTGAACTGGCCTCTAAACTGGGTATAGAGAATATTCGCATAAATTTTAATGTGGAAAATGTTTTTACCGTAGCCAGAAGCAGGGATGCGAAGTACCTGTTGGGAGGGTACCAAACTCCGAATTTTGTGCTTGGATTGCATGTGAATCTCTAATTTTAAAAATGAACAGATGAAAAAAATATATATCACCATCATATGTCCTTTGGTATTGGTTGTCGGGTTAACTTCCTGCGAAGACTATTTAGATGACACACCGAAAGGCTCAAAAATACCACAAACATTAGCCGATTTTGAAGCTTTAATAAGAGATGAATACACCAATCATACGGTTAATGCAGATCAGGCTTTATACCTGTTAAATGACAGGTATGTAACCGAAGCAACACTGTCTTTCGAACCATTAACCAAAGCTAATTATCTCTGGGATGAATCCGCAGACCGTATTGCTTTGAACCGGTCGGATGAAGAAGCATATTATTCCGGTTATGCTGCAATTTCCACCTATAATTTAATCATTGAAAATGCTTTGGAAACAACAGAAGCCACGGAAGCCGAACAAAGAGCGCTTTGGGCACAGGCCAAAGTATTAAGGGCCATGAGCTATTTTAATCTGGCTAATTATTATGCCGATACTTATGAAGTCTCTACCGCATCCGAAAAACTGTCTGTTCCTGTAATTACCAGTGCAGATATCAATGCACCGAGTGAACAGGTGAGTATTCAGGAATTATATGATTTTATATTGAAAGATACGGAAGAAGCCTTGCCCGGTTTACCTCAGGCGTCCTCAACCGTATTACATCCGGATCTGGGGACGGGTTATGCCTTTCTGGCACGGGTGTATTTGCAAATGAGCAATTACGAACAGGCATTGAATTATGCCGATAAGGCCCTGGAGGAAAATAATAGCTTATACGACTGGACAGCCTATTATAATGGCAATAAATCCATTATCGAAGACCCGGACACTTATATAAGTACGCCTTCACCAATGGGATTCGATTATGTCGAAAACTATAATTATCGCCATGGAGCCCTTTCCAGGATTAGTACCGAGAATAACACCCCGGTAGAACGGGCACAACGATTTGAAGAAAGAGATGCCCGTTTTTTATCGCGCTGGAAGATCAGGACTGTGGGCGCAGAGACGTTTTATAACTCCACATTGTCTGGTTATTTTAATAAGGGGGGAATTACCACCGTAGAGGTTTATTTAATAAAAGCCGAATGTTTAGCCCGTCAGGCTATAATAGACGATGCGATGGCAGTGTTAAATAAGGTGCGTAAAACCCGGATTTTACCGGATGTTTACCAGGATTTAACCGCAGCAAACGAAGCAGAGGCCATGGAATCCATTCTAAGAACCAAAAAGAACGAACTTGTTTTAACCTTAATTCCTTTTTGTGACGCTCGTCGTTTAAATGCGGAAGGTATATATACCACTGGTTTTACCAAAAACTATCAGGGTGAAACATATTCCCTGACCCCGGATTCCCATTTATGGACCATGCCGTTTCCCCAGGGGGCTACAGATAACCCGGGAAATGGTACTATAACCCAAAATGTAGATAAATAATAACCGGATAAAAGAGGAAGTCTGAACAAAGTTCCGGAGAGCTATTGCTCCGGGATTATCTACACAACTGTCAAAAATTAAAATTCTATAAAATATGAAAGCAATAACATGGAGCATATTGTGCTTTGGTATCGTTCTTTTAGTATCGTGTGCGGAAAAGAAAGAACAGGAAGGATATGCAATTACAGGAAATATACAAGGTTTGAATAACGGAGTCGTGTACCTGGAACCGGTCGGTGAAGAAGGAAAACGGGATTCTTCGCTTGTCGAAAATGGCAAATTTGGCTTTAACGGGGTGTTGGAAGAACCGCTCCGGTACAGGTTAAAGCTAAAAGGGAAAGAAGATAACGGGTTGTACTTTATCCTGAGCAATGAAGCTATTGAAGTTCAGGTAAAAAAAGACTCACTTTTTAAGGGAAAGGTTACAGGAGCTTCAATAGAGGAGGTGTACCGGAGTTACTACAATAATGAATTTCAGGAAATCCGGGACATGGCAGGGCCTGTTTACAAATTATCGGATTCGATCACCCAGCAGGGAAAAGTGGAAATGACGCCGGAGCAAAGAGCCATGATGGATAAAAAATGGAATGAGTTGGATAAAAAGGCAACTTCGATAACTACCGGTTTTATACTTGAACACCCTGGTTCCATAGCCTCGGCACTGATCATTCAGGAGAGATATATTACGTACCCGAATTTAGAAACGGCCGACAAATTGTATAACAATCTTATTCCGGAAGTTCAGGAATCCTACTATGGGAAACAACTGTATGCTTCACTGACGAAAATGAAGAAAACGGCTGTAGGGAGTAATGCCCCTGACTTTACCCAACCTGACCGGGATGGAAACATGGTCAGTCTTTCGGATTTCAAAGGGCAGTATGTTTTCCTGGATTTCTGGGCAAGCTGGTGTGCCCCTTGCAGAAAAGAGAATCCCAATGTCCTGAAAGGATACCGTAAATACCATGAGGCAGGCTTGGAGATCGTAGCTGTTTCTCTGGATGACAAAAAAGACAAGTGGGAAAAAGCTATTGAAGAAGACGGGTTGACATGGCTTCATCTTTCCGATCTTAAAGGATTTAAGAACGAGGCGGCCCAAGAGTATGGAGTCCAGTCCATACCTCAGAATTTTCTGATCGACCCGAAGGGACAGATTATCGGCAAAGATTTAAAGGGAGAAGACCTTCAGGAAAAATTAAAGGAAGTTTTTGAATCGGTAAATTGACCAAAGGCTGTGTCAAACAGCATTTGAAGTTTCGGGCCTAAGTGGGTTAATCGCAACCCGGCTAATGGCGCTTATTAGACCTTTTGAGTTCTGTATTACTCTTCGTGAACCTCTGTGCAATCTTTGTGAATCTCCGTGTAATAACACAATGAATGCAGGCTGTTACACAGAGATTCACGGAGAACACACAGAGAAGCACTGAAATACACATTTAAAAATCGGCATACAGAAATTTCACCGGGAGTTCCCAGGTGAACAGGAAACTGTTTGTATAATTTTATTTAAACAAAGAACAGATGAAAAACAATGTTTTGGGATTGCTCTGCTTTTTAATTATTGCAGTAGCTCCGGCCCAGGTTTCGGATAAATTCAAAAAGAACAAGGAGTTAGGGGGGATCGGGGAATACGAATACCAGCCCAACGGCTTAAAGATATTGTTACTGCCGGACAACAGTACCCCGGTGGTGACCGTGCAGATCGTATATCATGTAGGTTCCACCAACGAGGTCAGTGGAACGACCGGGGCAACGCATTTGCTCGAACATCTGATGTTCAAAGGAACCCCGAAGTTCAATAAGCGAAAAGGCACGGCCATTTTTTCCATCCTCCAGAACGTCGGGGCGAGAATGAACGCCACGACATGGTACGACCGTACCAACTACTTCGAAACCATTCCCAGTGACCAACTCGAACTGGCCCTGGAAATAGAGGCCGACCGGATGCGGAATTCCCTTTTGCTGGAAGAAGATAAGGAAAGTGAAATGACGGTAGTACGCAATGAATTTGAACGGGGGATGAACAACCCCGCAAGGCTGTTGCAAGACCAGATATGGTCTACGGCCTATATGGCCAGTCCTTACCATCATTCCACCATAGGGTGGAGGTCGGATATAGAAAATGTCCCCATGGAAAAACTCCGGGAGTTCTATGACACTTATTATTGGCCTAACAATGCCACACTTACTGTTGTCGGGGATTTTCAAAAGGATAAGGTTTTTCAGTTGGTGGACAAGTATTTCGGGAAAATTTCAAGTTCACCGGAAGACATCCCACAATCCTATACTACCGAGCCGGAACAGTTGGGTTTGCGTAAACTTGTAGTAAAAAAGCCCGGAAAAGTCGGAATTATAACCAGGGCCTATAAAATTCCGGGAGAACTCCATGACGATTATCCCGCACTTGAGGTTTTATCTGATCTTTTGGCGGCAGGTCCTTCCTCGATCTTAAACAAAACCTATGTGGATACCGGGATAGCTTTGTATGCCGGGGCCAGGGCCAACACTTTCAAAAGTGCCGGGTTATTTACGATTGATTTGGGGATAAGCTCCGAAAAGGAACACGAGGACATCGATTCAAAACTGATAGCGACCATAGACAGTATTAAAAACCTGGATTTTGACCAGAGTGATATCGATCGTATTCTTTCAAAAAAGGTAGCACAAAATATATTGTACAGGGATGGTTCCGGGGTGATTTCTTCCATGCTGACCGAAGCCATTGCTTCCGGTGATTGGACCAGTTATGTTACCGGTATCGAAAAACTGAAGAAAGTGACCCGGGAAGACGTTAAAAGAGTAGCCCGAAAGTACCTGGATATAGACCAAAGTACTACCGGGTACTTTATTCCTGAAGACAGCGGCCCGAAACAGGGAGGAAATCCCGGACCGCAGGGAGATGAAAAAGGATCAAAATTATTTTTCAGGGATCCCGATCTCGTCATTAACACAGAAACAGAAGTGTCTTCCCGAAGGGAGGATGATCTCCAAGCCGTTGCGGTGATTAATTCCGAAATAAAAAGAAAGAAAGTAGCGGATATAGATGTCATTAGCCTGAAAACCGCTGCTAAAAACTTCGTTTCCGTAAATGCGAGCCTCTCGATTGGCGATTATATGGAATCCGGGGAAAATGAGTTGATCCCTATGCTCACGGCCTACATGCTAAACAAGGGGACACAGCAAAAAAATAAGATAGAATTTTCCCAGGCGCTGGAGAAACTGGGAGTAAATATCTCCGCATCGGCCTCGGACAGAAACATCAATTTTTCCTTTAAATGCCTGAAAAAAGATATTCCCGAAGTGATAAACCTGTTTTCCGAAGAATTGAAGATCCCCCTGTTCGAAAGCGATGAATTTGACCTTCTGAAATCCCAGCTTAAAGGCAATATGAGTGAACAGCTCAACGATCCGGGAAGACAGGCAAGGATCAAGCTATCGCAGAGCATTTACAAGCCCGGTCACCCGAATTACACAAAATCTACGGAAGAAAGCCTGGAATTACTTGACAAGGCAGCGATAGAAGAAGTAAAAGCCTTTCACAAAAAATATTTCGGCACGGCTTCATTCCGCCTGGTTGTGGTCGGTGATATCGATGAGGGAGAAATGTACGGGGCACTCCGCAGTAATTTTCCCAACTGGAAGGGTGGAATTCAGGAGGATATATCTGTTAGAAAAGGGGAGGAGATAGCCAAGATCAAATCCCGGAAAGTGGAGGAAGTCTTTATTCCCGAAAAAAGCAGTGCGGAATTATTGATCGGTCAATATACCGGTTTGGGTGAAAAAGATCCGGATTATATACCGTTTTACCTGGCAAATTCGATTTTAGGGTCTGGATTCTCGGGCAGGCTAATGGCTACTGTCCGCGATAACGAAGGCCTTACTTACGGTATAGGTTCCGGGCATTCCGGCGATGATCTGACAGGGGGGTACTGGACTGTAAGTGGCACTTTTAACCCTGATTTGATGGATAAAGGCTATCAGTCCACCATGAGGGAAATCAATAAGTGGTATGCCGATGGTGTGACAAGGAAAGAGCTCGAAAATATAAAATCCTATCTTGTAGGAAGCTATAAAGTAGGAATGTCAACCACAGGAAGTCTGGCCGGTACTATCCTGAATTTTGTAAACAAGGGCTATGAACCGGAGTATATTTATGAGTATCCGTCCAGAATAATGGAGCCTGATCTGGATGAGGTCAACAAAGCCATCAAAAAATACCTGGACCCCGAAAAACTGGTTATTGTAAAAGCCGGAACACTGGAAAACAAAGATTAACCCTATGAGAAAAACAAGGTTTTGCCATATAAAACGCTTTGTATTATTCCTGGTTATCGGACTGACCGGGGTGTTAAACGTATCGGCACAAATTTATGATCCCGTAAAATGGGCGACAGAAGTTAAAGCTGGTTCGGACCATGAATATATTTTAGCTATAAAGGCATCCATAATGCCCGGTTGGCACCTGTATTCCCAGTCGGTTCCTGAAGATGGCCCGGTAGCTACGGAATTTTCTTTTGAGGAATCCGGAAGATACCACCTGGTAAATACGGTTAAAGAAGAAAAAGGACATACTGTCCACGATCCGGTATTTGATATGGAGATTACCTATTTCTCCGATTCGGCCGCGTTTTCGCAAAAGATCAAAACTGACAGAGAAGGAAGCTTTACCATTGAGGGAGAAGTGACCTATATGGTCTGTGATGAACAGCGCTGTCTTCCGCCGGAAACCAAAAAGTTGAGTTTCACCATTCCCGGAAACGGGGACAAGGCAGTGAACCCTGCCGGAAAGGATATTGAGGGGGCCGATATGGTGAAGACCACGGAAGATTCCGGCCCCGTTAAGGTTACAGGAGAAGAACACCCGGAAACCCGTAAAAGCAGGAAGGGCTTATTGTCCATTTTTCTTATTGCTTTTTTATCTGGTTTTGCAGCTTTGCTGACGCCCTGTGTGTTCCCCATGATACCTATGACCGTAAGTTTCTTTACCAAACAAAGCAAGACAAGGGCGGCCGGGATCAAAAATGCTGTATTTTACGGCATTTCCATCGTTGTGATCTATGTGTTTTTAGGATCATTGGTCACGGCTGTTTTCGGAGCAGATTCCCTGAATGCCTTATCCACTAATGTCTGGTTTAATGTGATCTTTTTTTTACTGCTGGTGGTATTTGCCGCCTCGTTCCTGGGAGCTTTTGAGATCGTACTGCCGTATTCATGGGCTAATAAAGTGGATAGTCAGGCCAATAAAGGGGGAATCATAGGAATCTTATTTATGGCCCTGGCCCTGGCCATTGTTTCGTTTTCCTGTACCGGGCCCATTGTGGGGACCCTGTTGGTGGAAGCTGCCAGTAAAGGTGGATTGGCCCCCATCATCGGGATGCTGGGCTTCTCCCTGGCATTGGCCTTGCCGTTTATGTTGTTTGCCATGTTCCCGGGATGGTTAAATTCCTTACCGCGTTCGGGAGGGTGGCTGAACTCGGTAAAAGTCGTTTTAGGCTTCCTGGAACTGGCCCTGGCCTTTAAGTTCCTATCAAATGCCGACCTGGTACTGCAGTTGCACTGGCTGGAAAGGGAAGTGTTTATCGCTATCTGGATTGCCATTTTCGGTATTCTGGCCTTATACCTTTTCGGGAAGATCAGCCTGCCTCACGATTCACCGTTAAAACACATTTCAGTAGGCCGGTTAGGCTTGGGGTTGTTGGTATTGTCATTTACTATCTACCTGGTCCCCGGCCTTTGGGGGGCGCCGTTAAAACTCATCAGCGGTTTCCCACCGCCTATGCACTATAGTGAATCCCCTTACGGAGTAGGTTATGCCAAAAGCGGAGAAAGTGGGGCTCCACATGCAGAATTACCCGAAGGGGCACACCATGGCCCCCACGATATTGTAGCTTTCCTCGATTATGAAAAAGGAATGGCCTATGCCCGAAAAGTAAATAAACCGGTGATGATCGATTTTACCGGTCATGCCTGCGTAAACTGCAGGAAGATGGAGGAACGCGTATGGAGCGAAGGCGAAATATTAAACATCCTGAACAACGAGATTGTGCTTATTTCCCTGTATGTTGACGATAAACGCGAATTACCGGAAAGCGAACAGTACATATCCGAAACCACCGGAAAGGAGATAAAAACCATAGGCAATAAATGGAGTGATTTCCAGATCACCAGGTACAAGGCCAATGCACAGCCATACTATGTACTGGCAGATCACAAAGGCAAGAACCTTAATGAACCTGTCGGATATACACCAGAAGTAAATGAATACGCAGCCTGGCTGAGGGAAGGAATTAAAAACTACACTAAAAACAAATAGCGATGAAAAAACTGAGTTTAATGGTCATGGCCCTGGGATTTCTCCTTGCAGGCTGCAACACCTCCCCCGAAAAGGAGCGGACCCTGGAAGACTTAAAACAGATGGATTCCGTTGAAGTTAAGAAAGAGATCAAACAATTACTGGAAAGTGATGATGAGAAAGATTATCAATTAGCGGTAAATTATTACAGGAGTACAGGGAACAACAAAGAAATAGAAACGATCATGGACAAAGCCATTGCAAAGTTCCCCAAGGGAGAATTTTCGGCTATAAGCATGGCAAACACGATCTATACGGAAAAAGACCCGGACCTGAAAATTGAAAAACTAAACACCTACCTCAGTGAATTCCCGGATCAAGATCCGGGCATGGCCTATTTTGATGTGACTGCAACCCTCATGGAAGCCGGAAGGAAAGAAGAAGCATTAGCCTACTACGATAAAAACAGCAAAAAAAGCAGGTTCCGGTATTATGCTACGAAATTTATTGTAAATGGTATGGATGATGATTCCATTACGGATAAGATCAACTTTGTTAAGGACGAACTTAATAATGCGGAAACTTATCTGGTCATTGAACAAGGCAACGGTATGCCCAAATCTCATGTTTTTAACGATTTGAAACTCAGTCTGGCCAACCTGACCGAAGAAGCCGGTAATTTGGGAGAAGCCGTGAATATAATCGAGGATGTGTATACGAATTCTGAAAGGAAAAGCAATGCGGTAACATTGACCTATGCCGCCATGTTAACCCGGTCCGGAGATTATGAAAAAGCCTTTCCCCTGTTGGAAAAGGCAGTTTCCGAAGGTATTGCAACAAAAGACATTAAGGAATATTTAAAGCTGGCCCATACCTCGCTGGGAAAGAAAGATTATGACGAATACTTAAAAGAATTGCAGTCCGCCCTGGCCGAAAAAACCAAAGAGCATTTAAAAGAAATAATGGTCAATAAACCGTCGCCATCTTTTGAATTAAAGGATACAGAAGGGAAACCGGTAACCAATGAGGACCTGAAAGGCAAAATATTGGTCCTGGATTTTTGGGCAACATGGTGCGGCCCTTGTAAAAAATCTTTTCCGGGGATGCAGATGGCTGTAAATAAGTATAAAAATGATCCGCAGGTTAAATTCTTATTTGTCCACACCTTTGAAAAAGGGGAGTACCCTTTGACAGAAGCCGGAACATACCTGGAGGATAATGAATATGATTTTGATCTCTATATGGACTATAAAAATAAGGAGACCAAAGAAAATGCCGTAGCAAAAGCTTTTGGGATAAGTGGCATTCCAACAAAAGTGATTATTGATGCTCAGGGAAATATCCGGTTTCAGGTGGTTGGATTCAGTGGAGGAGGAGACGATACCCTGGTAGAAGAGTTGTCCGCCATGATCGAAATGGCCGGAGCGAACGGTTAATCATAAAAAAATAATTGCCTTTAAAAGCATGAAAGTACACTTAGAAGAACACTTTAAGACTTTCCGGAATCATATCATAGGGCATCGGAGTGAATTTCAATCGCCATACGGGGTGCAGAAAGTATTGTATGCCGATTGGATTGCCACCGGAAGGTTGTATGGCCCGATCGAAGACAAAATAAAAGACAGGCTGGGGCCTTATTTAGCCAATACCCATTCTTTTTCCAGTGAAACAGGAAAGATCACGACTGAAATCTACAGGGAGGCCCGGGCCATTATCAGGAAGCATGTCAGGGCCGATGAGGATGATATTTTAATAACAACCGGTTCCGGGATGACCGGGGCCCTGTCCAGGCTGATTGGCATTTTGAAACTCCGGAAAGACCAGGTAAGGTATGACAGGGAAAAACCGGTGGTGTTTATAACCCACATGGAACATCACTCCAATCATGTTCCCTGGTTTGAAACCCATGCCGATGTCGTTATTGTCCCTCCCGGTAAAGATTTGATGCCATGTCCGGAACAACTGGCCGAACAGGTGAAGAAGTATGAGGATCGCAAACTCAAAATAGGCGCCTTTACGGCATGCTCAAATGTTACGGGACTAATTACCAACTATCCTGAACTGGCCAGCGTAATGCACAGATACGGGGGATACTGCTTTGTTGATTTTGCGGCGTCTGCACCCTATGTGGATATCCATATGCATCCTGAAAATAAAGGCGAGCGATTGGATGCCGTTTCCTTTTCTCCGCACAAATTTCTGGGCGGGCCGGGTGCCTGCGGTATTCTGGTCTTTAATAAGGAACTTTATGAGGCTTCAACTCCCGAGATCCCCGGTGGAGGAAACGTCAAATGGACGACACCCCGGGGTAAACACGCCTATTTCGATGCTATAGAGACCAGGGAAGATGCCGGAACCCCCGGCATCATACAAACGGTCAGGGCGGCGCTGGCCATAAAATTAAAAGAACAGCTCAATCCGCAATTCATGGCAAAAAGAGAGCAGGAATTGATGGACTGTTTTATGAACGAATTACACGGGATAAGAGAAATTGAATTTTTAGGGAATACCCGGGCCAAAAGGATCGGTTGCATATCCTTTAACATCGATGCGGTGCACTACAATCTTGTAGTAAGGCTGTTGAACGACCGCTTTGGTATCCAGGTCAGGGGAGGGTGGTCCTGTGCAAGTACCTATGCCCATTACCTGTTCGGACTGGACGAGGCTGTATCTTCCTCCATCATGGAACAGATCGATCAGGGAGATTTGAGCAATAAACCCGGTTGGGTCCGTATTTCCATTCACCCGACCATGAACCCTGATGACATCCGGTACATCACCGGGGCCATAAAACAGATCATACGGAATAAGGACGAATGGCAAAAGGATTACGAATACAATCCTTCGAATAATGAATTCGAATCTATCCATGATGTCCAAACGGATTCCGAAAAGGAAGAATTTTTTGAACTATAGTTTTTTTGAATGGCACAGACCAGTGTGCAAGGTGTTTTTGTATATTTTAAGCTATTAAATTGTTAGTAGGGTACCTCCGTCAATAATGAATTCTGTTCCGGTTAAATAACTGACCCTTGGAGAAACGAGAAGGCCAACCAATTCTGCAACTTCTTCAGAGTTAGCAGGTCTACCACCCGGAGTATTATAACCTCTAAAATTATTCACCAAGATATTGAGTTTACCAAAGGTTGATTTTCTTCCTTAGGTTTATTTCTTGCTATGATGATAACCGTAGCACCTGCTTGTAGCAATCGTTCTGCAATCGCTTTTCCCGCACCTTTAGTGCCTCCTGAGCCGCACCGGCTTTTAAAAGTCGTTTTACAATAGGTTTTCCTACAACCGCCAACGGCTCCGATTTTTAGGAGAGCATTTTTTGACGGGGAAGCAGCCTGGCTTCATCGGCCTATCAACATAAAAGCCGGGAAAATTTCCCCGGCTCCCTGGAATTCATTATTTAAATCCCATTAAATGGGCCTGATTCCCCGATGCCCTGATCCGGAATGGGACAGGAGATAGTTGTTTTTCAAGAATTTAATATAAAAAACACACAGGTTGTTTACCGGTTATTAAGCGGATATACCACCATCTATTGTAAAGCTACTACCCGTAATGTATCCGGCTTCATCACCTACCAGAAAATTCACTAATGCCGCAATTTCTTCTGGTTTCCCTAAACGTTTTAAGGGTATGGCATTGATGTAATGTTGACGCACTGTTTCATCGGCTTTTTGTAACATGTCCGTATCAATGGCCCCCGGCTCTATACTATTGACAGTGATTTTTCTGGGCGCAAGATCCCAGGCCAGCCCCCTGGTATAGGCTGAAATCGCCGCTTTTGTAGCAATATAATCAGACATCCCCGGACCACCGATACGGATGCCACCTACCGAAGCGATGTTTACGATGCGACCTCCTTCCGGAATATACTTTTGCGTTGTCCGTATTGCCTCAGCCACAGAACGGATGTTTACATCGATCTGGCGGTTATATTCATCTGCCCGTTCAGAAGCAGTCTCAATGGGTCCTCCTATGGAAATAGCTGCATTATTAACCAATATATCTATTTTCTTAAAGGTGGCAACTGCTTGTTCAATAGCGTTTTCGAGGTTACCTTTTACAGCACCATCTGCCTTGATGGCTAAGGCATTTCCACCGGATTGATTAATTTCATTCACAATAAGACGAGCTTTTTCGTCAGAGCTGGCGTAAGTGAAAATAACTGTCGCACCTTCTTTTGACAGACGTTTAACAATTGCCTGTCCCATGCCACGTGTACCACCGGTCACGAAGGCTACTTTTTGATTTAATGTTGACATATTTATTTGATTAAAAAAACTTTGATTATTTATGTGGTTTAATTGTACCTCTTACCATTTATATTTCTAAACAATTATTATGGGATAGGGTTGACAATAATTTTTCCTGTGGTGTGATTTTTTTCAATTTCCTGGTGTGCCAAAGCCATTTCTTCCAGTTTGAATTTTTTTGATATGTGAGGTTTAAGTTGTCCTTTTTTCAAAAGCCCGGCAATTGCAGCCATATCCTTTCCACTGGATACTACGGCATTATAGAAGGCGTGTATTCCCTGCTTATTTGCTTGCTTTTCCCAGAGCGTACCATCTATATTAGACCATAAACTGAGTAAATGCCCTCCCTTTTTGACAACCTGTAATGTTTGTGCTATGTGCTCCTCACGAAGACCTTCGATCACATAATCAACAGGTGCGAGTACCTCCAGAAAATTCGTTGTTTGATAGTCAATAAACTCGTCCGCACCGAGACTCATAACAAAATCCCTTTTAGCCCCGGAGGCGAGCGCTATTACATAAGCGCCAAAATATTTGGCAAATTGTACGGCAAAATGACCTACGCCACCACCAGCAGCCGTAACCAATACACGGTCTCCCGGTTTAATCCTGATTTTATGGAGTGGTTGCCAGGTGGTTAACGCAGCTATCCCTGATGCAGCTGCCTCATCGTGTGATACATTGTCGGGTTTCAGGGTAATATCCTCTGTATGGGCTACCACATATTCCGCATAAGCCTTAGCGTGCCCGGAAGTGGTGTGAGTAGGGAAATTTAACAACCCAAATACAGCATCTCCAAGATGAAAATCAGTGACCTTTTTACCCAGGCCAACTACGACTCCCGAAACATCCCAACCTAGTATTTTAGGGGTTTCGTTATTAAATATATAATTTAATGCAGGGTTTTGCCTTGCATAAATATCCGTAGGGTTTATGCCAATGGCATGGACTTTGACCAGGACCTCATTTGCCCCGGGTATGGGCATGGGAAGATCTGCCATTTTCAGTTGATCAACGCCGCCTTGTTGTTGTAAGATAATTGCTTTCATATACTAAATAATTCATTTCCGGGTAAAATTTTCACTGTTATTAAGGATTACTTATTTATGACTCTGTTTTTCTTTTACAAAGGTATAGCAGAATGGTATAACTTTGTAACCAGTATCACCAATGATACCAAAATTACTTTGAGTAAGTAGCTGGCGGACAGTTATAAAGCGAGATGGAATCGGGGACTTGAGACGGAGCGGGTTGCAGGGCATACTTTTGGGCCTAAGTTGGATAACTTAAAGCCGTTGTGTAGTTTTGTAATTTATTATCAAGCAGAAGGTTAAAATTCTGCTCCGGATCCCGATAATTATCGGGACTATTGCAGTTGCTTTAGTCATACGGAAATGTCAATCTTAACACGTTATATTCCATGAAAAATTGTGCAAAAACAGAAATCAATGAAAAAGACATCAATGCGCTACAAGATACCATTTATGTCATCGGAGGGAAATGGAAATTGCCTATCATTTATTCCATATGTAACGGTAATAAGCGCTTTAGGGATATAGAACGCAGTATTCCGGGTATTACGACCCGGATGTTGTCTCGTAATTTAAAAGAATTGGAGGACAACAGGCTCATTACCCGTGAGGTATATCCGGATTCTCCTGTAATAGTAGAATATACGTTTACCGAATATGCCAAAGAATATGGTGACCTGATCCTTCAAATGATTGAATGGGGGAAAAAGCACCGCAGGATGCTTATAGAAGAATAATAATCCTTTGAAATGGAACGTAATATGTCCGTAAAGACAGTTTCCGGTGAGGCAGAGGAAAAAAATGGTTATACTGCAAAAGTAATAACCACTGCCGATGGGAGTCAAAGCTCCCGGTATTCCGACCAATAAAGTTCAGATGGCAGTCAAAATTATCAAGGCACTTGGAAAAGGTATTGATAAGGCTAGGGGGACAGGTGAGGACATGGGATACTGAAATCCAAAAGTAGGTTACGCCCTACCAGGTTTTTGCTTAACGCTTATCTACCGGAACACTACAAAAACCCGATAGGATCCATGCGCAAAAGTTGCCCCCCCCTACGAATAATCCCGTTAAAAACGCAGAAATCAGAAAACAACTTTTGAACACAAATTTTATGTTTTTTGAATATTTTCAGAATGGCTCCTTACTATAAACAGCCATTACGAACTATAAATTTATTGAATTTCATCAATTTGTCATGACAGGAATATGAATACTCCCAATATACCAGTGTCTACAAGGGTTTAACAGAAACCCAAATATTCCTACACAATATAATTCACATACTGTAAAAGGGCATAAAAGACCACAAAACTTATGCGTCTTTATTAATGCTAAAATTTAAAATTAAAACTGATCATAATTTAAACTTCTATCAAAAAACTATCCTTTTAACAGTTCGGTTTTAAGGGAAGCTTACACCGAATATGCCATAATCATATGCTATGAGATTTATGATTTATAAATTATCAATCGCTTCCTGTATCAGAACCTCTCCATCGTGCATACTTATCACTTTTTGATAAGTGTTAGCACTATTTAATATTTTTAAAAGCGTTTCCGCTACATTTTCAATAGCGTTTTCTTTATGATGAACTACATTCAGTTCTATTAAGCCTGAACCTTTGGTCTCAGTTAAGGCTCCCGGTTGTAAGATGGTATAGTTCAATTTTGTTTGATGCATTAAAAACAGATCGGCATAATGCTTAGCCAGGTAATAATCTGTAAGATTGCCAAGGCCTTCGGCCTTCCACTTTTCAGGAGATAAAGAATGTATGGCACTTAGCATTACAAAACGTTTAATACTTTTATATTCTGCTGCTTGCATTGTCTTTATTGCCCCATGTAAATCTATTTGAAGTAAGTTTTTACCTCTAGAGCCTGAAACAAAATATATAGCTTCTACGGTATCGGGTATCTTATTTTTAATTATTTCTAATTCATTAGTAAGATCCAATTCAATTTGTGTATACTTACTATGGTTTAATACATTGCTCTTACTTCTGGATGTACCCATTACGGTATGACCATTGGCTATTAATAATTTAACCAGATTCAGACCAACACGTCCGCTGGCGCCCACAACTAATATATTCATATTATAATGTTTAAATTAATTCATATAATGTTAATTTTCAAGACTGTTATTATAAATATTTACTTTTAAAAACAGTCAGTTTGGTTCTTGTCATTTCCTCAATGGTATATGATATACCTCCCATTCCTATACCTGAAGAATCCCTCCCTCCGAAAGGCATCCAATCCGCTCTGAATGCTGTATGATCATTCACCATCACAGCAGTTGCATTTAATTTCTTCACTGTATCCAGCGCAATATCAATATTCTTTGTAAACACTGCTGCCTGAAAATGTACCTCTAAAGCATTTGCTCGTTGGATGGCTTCATCACGATCTTTAAACGTATAAATACATACCACCGGTCCAAAAATTTCCTGCCGGGAAACCTTTGAACTCTCCGATGGATTCACCAAAATAGTAGGTTGGAAAAGCGTTTGTGAAATTCGATCTCCTCCTAAAATTAATTCGGCTCCTTCCGCAAGTGCTTCATTCACCCATGCTTCAATTCGATCAACTTCTTTAGGTGTTATGAGTGGTCCTACATCTGTAGTACGCTCTGAAGGGTTACCAACTTTTAACTGAGCTGTTGCTGCGGCAAAGGCCTCAACAAAAGACTCCAAAATTCCTTCATTTACATAAATTCGCTGCACAGAAACACAAACCTGGCCTGCGTGGTAGAAACTACCTTTCACCAAATCGGGAATCATTTCCTCAAAATCGGCATCACTTTCCACAATAACAGGTGCTGCTCCTCCATGTTCAAGTGCACATCGTGTTCCGGGGGATAATTTACTTTTAAGGTACCACCCTACATGGGCCGAACCTATAAACGAGAAAAAATTAATTCTGGCATCTGTAACCATTAGCTCAGCAACTTCTCTATCACAAAACACAACCTGAAGCCACCCCTCAGGTAACCCTGCCTCTTTCAATATTTCTGCAAAAGCTAAACTGGATAAAGGAGTTGTCATCGCTGGCTTAAAGATTACCGGACAGCCTGCTGCTACAGCTGTAGCTATCTGATGTATAGCCAAATTGAGTGGATGATTAAAAGCACTAACTGCGGCCACGACCCCAATGGGCTCCTTAGTGGTAAAGGACAACCTGTTAAGTGTGGCTTGAGTAAGTGCCATAGGCACCTGCTCACCTTTTATCTGGGAAATATGCTCTGCGGCTAACTTAACTCCTTTAATGGCCCTAAGTACCTCTGCTTTACAATCTTTATATGGCTTCCCTCCTTCACTTATCGTGAGTTGAGTTAACATTTCCATACGCTCACTCATTATAAAAGCAGCCGTTTCCAGTACTTCGATGCGCTTATAGGGCGGAAGCCAATTGGACTGATCACTAAATAATTGGTGTGCAGTCTGTAATATAGGCTCAAGATCTTTACTGCTTATTAGTGGCAATTCTTTAATTTCTTTTAAATCGTATGGTGATACTACTTTTATACTTTTTTTCATAATACGGTTTAGTTTTAAGTGGAAATAATCTCACCTTGAACCATAGGTCAAGATTGATTACAATGAAGTCTTAAGCCTGTTCTGGCTTCCCCGTAATTACGCTATGATACGTATTATTAAGATTTGGTCGTAATTCCGAATTGGCTTACTTCATATGAGAACGTAAAAACCAAGCCATCTTTTCATGGTCCTGAAGCAGCCCGGTTATAAAGTCACTTGAACCGATATCTTCAAAATCGCTTTCAAATATTTTGATATCTGTTCTTAACGTTTGAATAATGCGCTCATGATCTGCCAACAGTTCCTGTATAAAACGCTCACTATCTGTTTTTACGTTATCGGATTCGGCCAATTGGGTGATACTTAAAAAGTATCCTAAACTACCCGGTACTCCTTGCCCTAAAGAACGAATACGTTCCGCGACACGATCAATTATTTCATCCAATTCTTCAAACTGATCTTCAAAGAATTTGTGTTTGTCGTAAAAGTCAGGTCCTGCTATGTTCCAATGTGCATTCCTTGTCTTGGTATACAGTACATACTCATCTGCCAGGATTTTCAATAATTCGTTCGCAACAGCCTGTCGGTTATTTTCTGATATTCCAATATGTATATTCATGTTTCTTTTCTTTTATGGGATGAAGAACTTAACTACGCGAATTCCAGGAATCAAAAATTTAAAATTCCTGTAGGGTTGGTCTCATCACTATTTCATTTATATCAACATCGGCAGGTTGTTCAATAGCAAAGGCGATAGCTCTTGCTACTGAAGCAGCCGGAATAGCTATCTGATAGAACTCTTTTACTCCTACCGAGCTTTCTTCATGGCTTGTACTGAATTTTAATTCAGAATCTACTGCTCCGGGCTCTATGGTTGTAGCACGTATATTACCTCCAATTTCGTGTCTTAATCCATCAGTAATCGCTCTTACGGCATATTTGGTTCCACTGTAAACTGTACCGCCCGGACTAAAAACCTTAATTCCTGCAACCGAACCCAGGTTGATAAAATGACCCGACTGTTGCTCCTGAAAAACGGGTAATGCGGCAGCTATACCATACAGTACACCTTTTATATTAATATCTATCATTTGATCCCACTCATCGGTACGAACTTCGGATATAGGGGCGATAGGCATAATACCTGCGTTGTTGATAAGTACATCAATACGGTTGTACGTGCTCAGTGCCAAATCTATAAGAGCCTGTACCTGGGACTTTACGGTAACATCAGTTACCTTATATACTGCTTTGCCTCCATCAGAAGTAATTTCACTTACTATCTTTTCCAACCTATCTTCGCGCCGGGCACCCAGTACTACAATGGCCCCTTTTTTAGCCAGATATTTGGCTGTTTCTTCTCCAAGGCCACTACTGGCTCCTGTAATTACAATGACTTTATTTATGATGTTATTTTCCATATTTATTTTTTTAATACATACTATTCGTTGTTTAATAATGCTTCTGATCCGGCATTTGCCACCTCAAAATCTTGTGCTACGGTACCTCCGGAAACACCTATTGAACCAATAATTATATCGTTGTTGTTTTTCAATACCAAACCACCTGCAAATGATATTAAACCTCCATTGGAGTGTTCTACATTGAATAAGCTTTCCCCAGGCTGGGACAATTCTCCCAGTTTTTCAGAATTCATCTCAAAAAGTCGGGAGGTCTTTGCCTTTTTTATCGCTATGTCCGCACTTCCTAATAATGCACCATCCATTCGATAAAACAACTTCAGATTTGCTCCTTCATCCATGATAGCAATGTTCATGGGAACCTTAATCTCTTTCACTTTGGAAATAGCTGCTTTCAAAACGCTTTCCGCTTGGACTTCCGTAATATTCATCTGTATTGTTTTTTAGTATGAATACATTGTATCCCTTACGCTATGGGTGTTGTTAATACAATTTCTCTACTAGCCAATAATGGGACTATCTGTCCCAGTAATAAGTCTTGAAAATGTGAAGTATTACGGTGTTCTTCAACGGCCGCTTCATTACGATATCCCTCGAAAAGAATCAGCGTATTTGTATCTGTATTGCTTTGTTGAATGGTATAAAACAAATTCCCATTTTCTTTTATACTTTCTTCTCTAACAACCTTTAATACATTCAAAACAGTATCTATATGCCCTTCTTTAACCTGCCATGTTGCAAAAACATGTACTTTTTTTTGATTTTCCATTTGATTTTAAGTTTTGCGAATACAATAATTGAACTTACTCAGCTACAAAAGATGTATTGAAATGGCCTCTTATATTTTTTAGTAAAGAGGCCATTCTCAAACAGTTTTACTTTTTAGCAGGCTCTAGAATAGCGATCATTTTTTCAGCAACGCCCTTAGCCGAAGCAGGGTTCTGCCCAGTTACCAATTTGCCATCTGCAATACTATGGGCACTCCATGGGGCTGCCGCATGGAACTTAGCACCTTGTTTAGTTAAGGCAGTCTCCAATAAAAACGGAACATCTGCAATAGCATAGGCTTCTTCTTCCTCATCGGTAAACGAAGTCATATTTTTACCTTTTACCAAATACTCACCATTACTAAGTTTTACATTTAACAGAGATACGGGACCGTGACACACCGCACCTACTACTGCATTACGCTCGTAGGTTTCCCTGATCACTTGTTTCAATAACTTGTGTTCCGGCATATCAACCATCGGGGCCAATCCTCCAGGTACAAAAATGGCATCGTACTCACTGACATTGACATCCGCTAATTTTACGGCCTTTTGCATGTCTTCCCAGCCTTTTCCTGTAAGAAAGTCCAAATTGTCCGGATCGCCAGCCAAATTAAGGGCATCCAAGTATGGGGTTTCCCCTGTAAGGCTGGCATAATCAATTTGGTATCCAGCTTTCGTAAATTCCGCATAGGGATGCGCTACTTCAGGAAGAAATATTCCTGTTTTTCTGTTGTTTGGGCCAATTATATTGGCGTTTGATACAATAATTAAAATTTTCTTTTTCATTTTTGTCTGGTTTGTGATACTTGATTTACTTTGTTTTGTTGCATCATTCTGCTTTTTATCCTGTGTGTTAAAAGAAAAAAAAGCAAGTGCTAATGTTAATGCCATAATTTTTTTCATTTCTATAAATTTTAAATTGTTGCTAATTATTTATAGAACAAATTTATGGCAGCCCTGTGCTTAAACACGATGACCCAAATCACAGAAAATGTGTGATTTGAATCACCTTTCAAGAGCGTGTTCAGGGAGCGGTGTATAGGCGGCTCAAGGTTTCCCTACTAACCCCTAGGTATTCGGCAATATATTTTTTGGGTATCTTCTGTATCAGGTTGGGATAAAGTTTGGCGAATTCCTCATAGCGCTGTTGGGGGTTACTGGAAAGCAGCGATATGATCCTTGCCTGGAGTGCCATATATCCATTGGTCAGTTTGATCCTGAAAAAATGCTCCATTTGGGGTAGGATGGAGGCAAGCTTTTCCCGACCTTCCAAGGTCAGGCAAAGTACTTCCCCGGGTTCCATGCACAAGACGTACATATTTGCTTTTTTCTGGTTGAAATACGCAATGTAATCGGACATCCACCAATTTTCAGTGGCGAACTGTACGATATGCTCCTTGCCATCTTCATCAAGATAAAATACCCTGAAGACCCCGGATAGTATTAAATATTCATATTTTACTTCGTCGTCTTGCTGAATTAAGTATTGATGCTTTAATACTTTACGAATCGTAAAAAAAGATTTTACCGCGTCAAAATCTTCATCGGTTATAGCTGTTATTTCTTCAATATGTTTTCGGAGTTTTTCCATAGTAATTAATTCATTAAATAGAGCCTACATATGAATTTTTAGCCACTTTTATGCCAAAAAATTAACTTCATGAAAAACAAATAGTTAAATGTTTTTTTACTTTTTACAATTCTAAAATTCAATAAAAATCCTATATATGAGAATTTTAAATAGTTGTTTTTGTACTAGGGAATTCTTATAAATTAATGGTTTTACCCTTTCTGATTGAGGTAAGTAACTGAAAGCAGATTGGGTAAGGCTACAAATTAAAATTGTACACAACTCATTATATATTCACAAATATACCTTTTCATCATATAAAATGCTTGGAAAACAGCACTTTTTACAATCCCCTTTCAATGGCGCGACCGCTGGTGGTATAACGAAAATAATTCCGGAAAAACGGGTAAGTTGTGCCATTAGAAGAGCATTCTTTTAAGCCTTTATAGTATAGATAAAACCACTCAAAAATTTCACCTTTCGATATTACCAAACATCCTTTCCGGAATATGGGTGAAAATAATATCCATAATTCGGAATAAAATATCCCCGATTCCGGGCGCTTTTTAACATTCTATTGGATAAGGCCACAATGCTTGTTGATGGATTTGAAATCCGAATCTTATTGAAGATAACATTCCTTAATATAATCCGTATTGTAATCTATAGCCCCCACACGGGGAGGGGACTATAAAAATCAGGAAGTCTGAATGGATCAATAACACCATTTCAACTATTCTCCGAATAACTTAGTAACCGACACCTCTAACACCACCTGAAGCCCTTATGGATTCACCTGTGATCCACTGCGAATCTTCAGAGGCAAGGAAGAGCGCTAGTTGGGCAATATCTTCGGGTTCACCGAATCGGCCCAGGGGCGTTCCTGCGATTAGCCTGTCACCTAATTCACCTTCAAAATTCCCTGCTGTGCCCGGAGTATTGGTATGTCCCGGAAGTATTGAATTTACCCGTATCTTACGAGGCCCGAGTTCTCGTGCCAATGCCAGGGTAATGGTGTCTACAGCACCCTTAGTCGCTGAATAAACACTGGATGCCAGATAAGGGTCTGTGCTCAGGATAGAGCTTATATTGATAATGCCCCCCCCACGTTCGCCCATGTGTTTAACAGCTTCTTTAGTTGCTAAGAGATACCCCAACACATTCAGGTCAAATTGCGCATGAAAAGCTTCCTCTGTTAAATCGTCGATCATCTGGAAAACGGCTTTACCGGCATTATTTACCAAAATGTCAACCGTTCCGAATTCTGACTTAATTCTATCAAACAATTGTACTACATCGGCCGACTTGCTCATGTCAGCCCTCAGAGCAATAGCTTTTCCGCCGTGCAATTGTATTTCGTTTACAACTTGGTTTGCATCGCTTTCACTTGAGGAATAATTGACTACCACTGTAGCCCCGGCTTTACCGATTTCCTTCGCGATTCCCGCTCCAATACCTTTAGAAGCTCCTGTTACTATTGCTATCTTATCTTTAAGTTTCATTTTGTACTATTTATATGAATTAATGATGAGCCAAAGGTATATTACATTAACTTTACTTTTGATATGGGTTTCCTGAAGTATAGTCAGTTCCCAAAATAAAAACGGTAATAATGGAGAAAAAAAAAGCATTAGCTGAAGAACAGGCAGATTGTTCCCGAATACTATTTGCTATACAAGATACCCTTGATCTTATAAGTGGTAAATGGAAAATTAAAGTGATAAGTGTTCTGCTCTATGGTAAACGAAACTTTACAGAATTACAGCGACAGATAGACGGGCTGGGAGCCAAGATGCTTTCAAAGGAGTTACAAGATCTCGAGATTAACGGACTTATTACCCGGACGGTTAATGCGACAAAACCAATTACCGTAACTTATCAATTGACCGAATACGGACATACTTTGGAGCCGATAATCAGAGCACTTGCCGAATGGGGTACAGAGCACCGGCATAAGATTACAGGCCGTTAATCCTAAAGCAATCGGGAATAGGGGAGAAGACCGGGATTCAAATAGTTGTGAAAAGTACGTATGCCCACAATGTATCCGGAATTACTAATGCCAGCCTATTACCGAAAATGAGTAACTAAAACCCGCAACTGACTACTCCTGATCTTAAGAGTATTGAACGGAAATGAGCTGGTTATTTGCTGAATGGGAGTCATACCGTTCAACAACTTGTAATAATTTTCTGGAAAGTCCCCCTTGAGTTTTGGGACCCGGAAATGTCCCCGGATCCCAAAAACCATTCTTTTATGCTTTATGGGTTATTCCAAAACTGCATCGCAGGCCTTGACCAGAATTTCCCGTACTGCCTGCAAAAGGCCATCGATAGGAGTATCACTGGTGTTGGTGAGACATAGCGAACCGTTACTGGTCACTGCCCCTATGGTTTGCTCCTTGCCCTTTCCCGAGCGGACCATCGGCCCATAAAGGGCTTTTAATTTAAGCGACCCGAAATCAGTTTTATATTTGACCAATCCCAAATTGGTCACCATGATTTCCTGATTAAAGGCATGTTTTAATGTATCCGTTATCTTCTGAAAATCAGCAGTATTGAACGTCAGGTCCCGGAAGAAATGGATATAATTTTTGACATGTTCCGCCGTGTCTGTCCCTGCAAGTCCTGCTTTGGCCAACCGGGCTATGTCCCAAAAGGACAGGTGCTGCTCTCCTTCAAAATATACCGGGTGGGTCGTAATATTGAGTCCATAATTATCATCCAGTTGAAGGGCTCTTCTCGAACATATCGGGGAGATCAATTCTATTTTTTTATCGGCCCATTCCTTCCTCATGTTCCGGCAGGCGATAAGGACTGCCGCGCACAATGCCCCATGAACGGTCGTTTGCTCCTCCCTGGACCTTTTTATGATACTGCGGGTGGCTTCGCCTGAAAAACGAATGCTTGAAATTTTAGGAGCAACGGTTTTTATATCCTTTGTCAAAAGCGTTGTCCGCTCTGAACCAACAGCACCTGCGTCTTCAGGCAGTCCAAGGGTTTCATCATTCGACTTTTGGGGTTGCATGGCCTCCAGTTCCTGTCCGGTAACTGCGGTGAGGATATCCCTGAACAAGTAGCTCATTGAAGTACCATCGGCCAGCGCATGGTGCCCTGTCAGGATCAGCACAGTGTCTTCGGGTCTCTGGACCAGGACTGCCCGTATAAGGACTTCCTCATCGGTTTTAAATCGTGTCGCCAGTTCCTTTTCAACCTCCTGTTCCCAATTATGATCGCCGTCTGCTTCCAGTACCCGCAGCGGTATGGGCGACCAGGCCGAATGCCTGAAGACAGGCCTGGAGTTGGCATCCATTACGATCCTTACCGAAAGATTGGGATGACGTTGCTGTACTTTATCAAGGGCCTGCCGCCATTCTGCAATTGGTTTGCGGCCCTCGATTTCCCCGGCAATTGCAAAATCTTTGGAATCAATAAAATCCAGTAGCCAAAATGTTTTCTCAAATGCACCTAAAGTGCGGTTTTGCTCTTTTCTCATATAATATTTATTAAGTGAGACAAAGTTGAGGAAGCAAATCAGGCCCAAAAATGGAGAAAAGGCACTATGTCTGGCATATTTTTCCTCACCTACCGGCAGCGGATTCAAGCTATGGGACAGGGGAGATTGATTATATGAGCCCCCTGTTTACCTAGTACTCGCCCAGAGAAAGCAATACAAGGGTACAGGCATGTTCCGTAATAATACCCTGTGCGTTTGCCAGTTTGCGGAGTTCTTCGTTTTCCGATCCCGGGTTAAAGATGATCCGCCTCGGATCGGTGCTGAGGATATAGTCGTACAGCAATGGTTGGTTTGCCGGTCCGACATATAGTGATATGGTATCAATATCCGTATGAATGGTACTGGGCTTTTCTATAGGCACCCCGGCCACCTCGCCTGTTTTCATCCCTACATTAATAATGGTATGCCCGAAACAGGCCAGCCTATGGGCCGCAAGGTATGCGTACCGGCTTGGATCGGTGCTGGCCCCCAGAATCAGTGTTTTTTTATTTTTCATGGTTAACATTATCTTGATGAACGTTCAAATCCTATACGCCCGAATGGTGTAAACGATCCGGCCTTACAAAAGTATCTCGAATAGACGGGTTTGAAAATAGACAAAAGGATATTTGTCTGGTGTTTATTTCCCGCGTTTCTGTACACAAGTTCTTTCGTGATTACAATAGCCGCCGAACAGAGTGCGATTCCATATTTAAATAGTGCTGAGAGAACCGCCTTGACAATACCCATACCGGTACCTTCCGGGGTCATTTTAATCCGTTTCGATGCTTCGTAATGTGATTTTTCCCTTAGAAGGGAAAATTGTACAATACCCATCCACCATTTTCCATTTCCCGGCGATTGTTCCCGGGCCATCTTTGCAGTGGAAAAATAATATTAACCTTTAAAACATAATAAGATGAAATCAATTTTTGTAACAACCGTTTTATTTGTAACACTGCTAACCGGCCAACACATTTTCGGACAAGGGAAAAGAGTACCAGCTTCACTGGGCAGGGAAGAATACATTGAAGTTGAAAAAGGCGTAAAACTTCATGTCACTGACATGGGAACGGGCGAACCTATTGTTTTAATTCACGGCTGGCCTTTGAGCGATGCCATGTACGAGTATCAATACCAATATCTTGTCCGAAAAGGTTTTCGTGTGATCGGCATCACCCTGAGGGGGTTTGGAGAGTCAGACAGGCCTTACGGAAGGTATGATTTTGATGTATTCTCCGATGATATTAAAGTTGTGCTCGAAAAGCTAAAGATCCGGAATGCCACACTGGGTGGTTTTTCCATGGGAGGTGCTGTAGTGACCCACTATGTTACGAAGTATAAATCTGCTCATGTCAGTAAGCTGGCTTTATTTGCCGCGGCTGCCCCTTCTTGGATACAACGGGACGGCTTTCCATACGGCCTTACCAAAGCGGACGTCGATGGTATTATCAATGCCACACTGACAAGCCGCCAGGACCTGATTGCAGGTTTCGGAGCTGGGTTTCCTGCCAGGGAGGGGAATATTTCAGAAAATGTGGAAAAATGGCTGGAGTCCATCAACCTGCAGGCATGGCCTTATGCGGTTACCCAATCCATAACAGCGCTGCGTGACCTTGATCTACGTGACCAATTGGCAGAGATCAATATTCCGGTAGCCATATTTCATGGTACACAGGATAAGTTATGTGATTTTGCATTTGCCGAGCAGCTTCACAAAGGCATCAAAAATTCCTTCATCGTAAAATTCGAGAACAGTGGTCATGCCCTGTTCGTGGAAGAAGCGGGTAAGTTCAATGCAGAACTTGAAAAATTTGCCCGGCAGTAATTTATTGACATTGACGGGACAAATAATGTCCTGTCAATGTTATCCTTTCCCGGGGGCTTAACATACTTTCGTTGACTTGTATTGCCGGCCCACCTTAACATGACCGGAATTTGTACGTTTACCTTTTATTTTTCGAATAATGAAAACCGAACAATTGTTCAGGAGCGAGCTTAAAACACTTGGACTTTTATCTCTTGATAAAGAAATTACCAGCAACATCAATGATGAGATCTATAAGGAGTATATAAAGGTCTTGTTCCTTACTTCGGGCTATGAATTACAGGTGGATTTGACAGCATATTCAATAAAACAGCCAACCCTGTTCTTTGTAAGTCCCAATCAACATCTGCATTTTACACAAACAGGTGTCGAAGGCGGATATTTAATTTTTTACAACCGGGACTTCTATTGTATTCAAATTCATGATGATGAAGTCGCGTGTGATGGTCTATTGTTCAATAATATTCATAATATGCCCATTGTAAGGTTGGATGAAGACGAAACGCCTTTTTTTAACAATATCTTTGGCCAGATCGTGAATGAGTTCGCCCTGCAGGATGCTTCTATTGAAGAAATGATACGTACCTATCTGAAACAATTATTTATTAAATCAGCCCGCTTGTGGAAGAGACAAAATCTCAACAACGCGCTTGTGGAAAACCAAAATGACCTTGAGTTTTTCAGAAAGTTCACTATGCTGGTGGAAGAACATTATAAGCAGAAACATAACGTAGCGGATTATGCGGAACTCATGCATGTCGCTCCGAAAACGATCACACACAAGTTTAAAAGACTAAAACTACCGCTGCCAAATGATGTGATCAAGAACAGGATTGTGCTGGAGGCCAAAAGACTGCTGGTATACACGAACCTGACGTCTAAAGAAATAGGATATATACTGGGGTATGAAGACCCGGCCTATTTCAGCAGGCTGTTTTTACAAAAAGCAGGCGAAACGCCATCGGGTTTCAGAACAAAATTTCTTTCCAAGGATTAATTTTAAATTGTATGGGTAATTCGTATAAGGCCCTTTTACTGGGGCTTCTGGCCTCGCTGTTTTTTGCGATCACCTTTATGGTGAACCGTTTGATGTCGTTGGGAGGCGGCAGTTGGGTATGGAGTGCATCCTTGAGATTCTTCTGGATGCTGCCTTTCTTCTTTCTGATCGTTCTTTCCAGAAGGAACTTCAGGGTATTGTGGAGGGAAATGAAAAAAAATACACTGCAATGGATACTCTGGAGCTCTGTTGGTTTTGGCATTTTCTATGCCCCCCTTACTTTTGCGGCTGCCTACAGTCCTTCCTGGCTGGTGGCAAGCACCTGGCAGTTTACCATTGTTGCCGGAATTCTATTGGCACCGTTGATCAATAAACAAGACAAAAGCAAGCGAAGTGGCCTGTGGCCATCCCTGTTTTTTTCGGGCATCATCCTGGTTGGGATCTCGGTCATGCAGGTTAGCGGGGGTGGGGGCCTTACTGTCCGTCATTTTGTATTGGGAATATTACCGGTGCTGGTGGCAGCATGTGCATATCCTTTGGGCAATCGTAAAATGATGCAGCTTACCGGTGGCAGACTGGATGTATATCAAAGGATCCTCGGCATGCTCCTTGGGAGTTTACCTTTTTGGCTCCTGTTGTCCGGATACGACCTGTTTGTAGAACATACATTACCCGGGAGCAATCAATACGCCCAGACCTTTATTGTGGCATTATCTTCGGGAGTCGTGGCTACTGCACTGTTCTTTCGGGCAACCGATAAGGTTTGCCATGACGAGAGATCATTGGCCATGGTCGAGGCCACACAATCCACAGAGGTATTGTTTGCCCTGTTGGGGGAAATGTTGATCCTGAACGCTCCGATACCCGATGGCTATGCAATGGTTGGAATGGTGCTGATAATTTTGGGGATGGTGTTACACAGTACGAAAACCAAGGGGTAGGTACTTAAACGTGTACAGCACCTCTTTTCCCCATTTCGATTTCAGATTTCATCCGGGATGTCGACGTGGGGCAATCGTTTGATGATCACCTCCCGTAATCGCTCTGCGTTGTCATCTCCCCATTGCCCTATGGAACCGATTACAGGAATCAGGCTCTTCCCAAATGCCGTAAGGCTGTATTCCACCTTCGGCGGGACCACGGGATAAACCTTCCTGGTTATCAGCTCATGTTCCTCCAGCTCTTTTAACTGAATATTTAAGACTCTGCGTGAAGCATCCGGTATTTTGCGCTGCAGTTCACTTGGTCTTTTATGGCCCTGGTCGATGAACCAAAGCAAACGCATCTTCCATTTTCCGTAAAGGACTTCACCGATCAGGTCAAGCCCACAGTTTAAGTTGGGTAATATCTTTCTTTCGTACATAGTTCAAAAATAAACCTATGATACCAATTGTGCAATAGTGGAATAATTTATCCCTATATGAATCGTAATTCCGTACTTGTGAGAAAGTATCATACTCCGGAAATTTGTACAAAAGAAATTACATATGGAACATCAAAGCGGAAATCAGATGGAACTATCAGGCAAGATTGCACTGGTAACCGGGGGAACAAAAGGCGCCGGAAAGGCTATTGCCGAGCGTTTAAAAAATGCAGGCGCGCAGGTCATTATTACGGCTAGAAATACACCGGAGTCACCGGACGAAGATCTATTCTTCATATCTGCAGATCTCAGTAAAACGGAAGGAGCCGATACGGTGGCTTCCGAAGTGTTTGAAAAATTCGGTAAACTTGACATCCTCGTAAACAATCTTGGCGGTTCAGAAACTCCTGGAGGAGGATTTGCAGCCCTGACCAATGAAGATTGGGAAAAAACAATCCAGATCAATTTACTGGCCCCGGTACGGTTAGATAAGGCATTTTTACCTCAAATGCTCAAGAACAAAAGCGGTGTAATTATTCATATAGCATCTATTCAGGGTAAATTACCCCTTTACGATTCAACCCTTCCTTATGCCACAGCCAAGGCCGGATTGATTAATTACAGTAAAGGGTTATCGAAGGAAGTTTCGCCAAAAGGGGTGCGTGTATTGACTGTTTCCCCCGGAGGAATAATGACGGATGCTGCAAAGCAGATGATGCAACGCATCTCAGAAAGTTCTAATGTTTCTATTGAGGCAGCTACCCAGAGCGTATTGGATGCACTGGGCGGTATCCCTTATGGCAGGTTTGCGCAACCGGAGGAGGTAGCCGAACTGGTCGGGTTCCTGGTTTCCCCGAGGGCCGGCTATTTGACAGGTGCGGAATATGTTATCGACGGCGGGACCATTCCCACAATTTAATTGATTTGACCATGCCGGCATATATCATATTCACAGGGATGAAAAGGCCGGATAGGACCGAACAAACGTATTGGTCAATGATACAGGATACCGGCATGGGGTCCGCAAAAAAATGGTATCCTAGTGAACCGTACGGGAAAGCTGCAACGCACGGACAAATAGGCACCGCTTACAACGGAATACGTGTAGAGGGGATTTCTCGACAGTAATACATTATAAATAAACATTAAAAAAAGAGAAGCAATAAATTTACCTAAAGTAATTACAGGTTTGATAGCCCGATTGTGTTGAAGCACAACTTTGAATCCGAAGACGGATTGATCAAATTACTTAGAATTACCAGGTAGTGGTACCAATAGGTACTGAAGTTGACCAGATGAGAAAGTTTTGTAAAATATGCAATGGTGTGGGAAAATATGTTATGCGTATTTTGCTTATCCGTTTTGGAGTCCGGTTGAATGAATTAAAAAAAAGGGATCATGTCTTATTGTACAGCAATTGAGTCAATGCCGTCAACAGCGAAAAAGGCATTGCACAAAAACTATCACGACAACCATTATGGTTTTCCAATCCATGATGACGATGAACTATTTGGCAGGTTGCTCATGGAAATCAACCAGGCTGGTCTGAGTTGGGAAACGATTTTGAAGAAAGAAGCCTCATTTAGGAAAGCTTATAGCAATTTCAATATTGAAAAAATCGCTGCCTATACCGAAAGGGACAGGGAGAGGCTTTTGGCGGACCCCGGAATTATCCGCAATAAACTGAAGGTCAACGCAGCGATAGCGAATGCAAAAACCATTCTTGAATTGCAAAGGGATTTTGGCTCTTTTGAGAAATGGCTGGAACACAACCACCCGAAAACAGTGGAGGAGTGGGTAAAGGTGTTCAAAAAAACATTCCGTTTTACAGGCGGGGAAATAGTAAATGAATTTTTAATGAGTATCGGGATTCTGAAAGGCGCACACGATGAAAATTGTCCGGTGCAGAAAAAAATCTCAAAAGAATCGCCACTGTGGATGCTCGCTGATTAATTGAAAAACAATGATAACCCGGTATTACCTATTTATTTCATTTTTCATTTTTTTATTTATCCCACCCGGCCATGCCCAGAAGGTGGGGGATGGGGATGGCCTCAATGATGATTGGCCGTTTGAGCGGGTCCGGCCGGCCCCCGAAAGTGTTTTCAAAAAATTTAGGGAAGCCGGGATGGAACCGGTAAACCATGTATTGACAGATTCCGAGATTGAAAAGGTAGAAAAGAGCTTTTCTGTTTTACCACCGTCATATTATAAACTCCTGAAAGCGCATCTTCACAGTATCAGTTTTATGGACAATATGCCCAATACTGCACTTACGTCTCCTGTTGAAACTGCAGATGCAACGAAAAAGTTCAATATAACATTTCGAGCCGAAATTCTTCACGAAAGCATTTCCGAATGGGCAACGTGGAAAGAGAACACTTGTTATATCCGGTCGGGGGACAATGAATATCAGGTGAGCATTGACGCTGGCGGGTTGGATGCCATTGTCTATGTTTTACTCCATGAGGCGACACACGTTATGGATGCGGTTATGGAAATTACTCCTCATACCGGGGACAAGGAAACTGTGGGCGGGAGTACTCCCTTTACCCAGGGTATTTGGCAAAAGATGAATGGGCCAGCGGAAGAATATATCGATCCATTGCTGGAAACAACACAGTTTCGAAGCGGTAAGGCAATACCAGTTTCGCAGGCATCGGAAGTCTACAAAGCACTTCGGGAGACTCCCTTTGTTTCACTTTATAGCATGGCTTCATGGTTCGAGGATTTGGCAGAATTAATGACAGTATATCATTTGACTGCGAAATTGAATCAACCATTTCAGGTATTGGTAAAAAAGAAAGGCAAAGAGGTTTTTCGTTTTGGACCTATGGAAAATGAATTAGTCAAACAGAGGTTACCTGATTTGGAAAGGTTTTATGAATAGCCGGTTTCGACATTTTTCACAGTTTTCTTTTTGAAGGCGGCTTCTTTGAGAGAAATTATATTTAGGAAAATCGCCTGTTTTAAGGTGTCCGGATTTTTAATGCTTTGTACCGGGGTCAAGGCAATTTTATAATTTTTTTGTAACCAGGGAAGGTCTTGTTTTTTTTCCGAGTGCGGCTGTTGTTGCCCTGTTTTGGTCATGCCATTGGCAGTCCGCCAAAACCATAAATCTTTGTTTAGCTCAAAATTTTTCATTGATGGCGAGGACTATAGTGACTTGCCGGAGGAAGTATTGGATACGCTAATTAGAGGGGGTGTTTTTGTAGGAAAAGGATTATATGAAGCCCTGGTATAACAGCGCCATAGCAGTAATCGGAGGTTTTAAAAAATATACTTTCAATCGATTTGTAATGAAATCATATGAGCAGTTGGATTATTGTTCTTATCCAGGATAATTTACCCATCGAATTGAAGGCTTTCTAATCCTGAACATCTTTGCGCCTGGTCATGGCCAAAAAATGTTCCTTGTGTTCATTTCCCCATTCCTCCATGTGTAGGGTAAGGGGTAATAACCGTCTTCCGAATTCCGTGAGTTCATATTCTACCTTTGGAGGTAATACGGGAAAGATCTTCTTCCTGATGATCCCGTGTTCAATTAGCTCCTTCAATTGCACGTTGAGAGATCGTCTGGATGCATAAGGGAGCGCACGCTGCAAATCACTGGGACGCTTTATTCCATTGTTTATGTTATTGATTATACAGGGTTTCCACTTGCCTCCTATGAGATCCATAGTGACCTTGATTCCGCAATCGTAGTGCTTTTCAATTTTGTGTTCGTACATGAGTTTCAAGTGTTGTGTAATAGGGCAAAAATTTACACTATTGGTAAATTTTTGCCGTAATTGTGACATCGGAATGTTGACTATAACTTTGCAAAAGTAATCATTTGTGAAAGTTAAATAAATTAGACAATGAAATTATTAACAAAATTGGACTCTGGAGAATTCTCGGTAAAAAACAGGGTCGTAATGGCGCCGATGACAAGAAGTCGTGCTGATAACGAAGATTTAGCAGCCAATAAACTTATGGCAGAATACTATGCGCAACGTTCATCGGCAGGGCTTATCATTACAGAAGGTACACCGATAAGTAACATGGCGAATGGATATATCAATGTGCCGGGCATCTATAGTGAAAAGCAAATTGCGGGTTGGAAAAAGGTAACGGAGGCGGTTCATCGTAAAGGAGGTAAAATCTTTGCACAATTATGGCATGTCGGAAGAATTTCGCATCCTGACCTTTTGGACGGGAATCTTCCTTTGGGGCCATCGGCAATCAACCCGTATGTCAAGGCATATACCAAGAATGGTTTCGTTGATACGGTTACCCCCAAAGAAATGTCTATCCATGAAATTCAACATACGATTTTGGATTTTAAACAAGCAGCAATAAACGCTATTACCGCCGGTTTTGATGGTGTAGAAATTCATGCTGCCAACGGTTACCTGTTCCAACAATTTTTCTCAAAAGGGGCAAACCATCGTATGGACGAATATGGTGGATCAGTTGAAAAACGAGCTCGTTTTCTGTTTGACGTTATTGATGCCATTTCGGAAGGATTGGATTTAAATAAAGTAGGAGTGCGGATTTCTCCAACGCTTAATGGAACATTTGGAATCACTATTGATGATGAAACTGAAAAACTCCATGAGTATGTTGCTTCAAGATTAAATACATACAACCTGGCTTACTTGCATATATCCGGATTTACTTTAAACGAATCGGATGATCCTCTTCAAATGGCTATTGATACTGCTAAACATTACAGGTCGATTTATAAAGGTTTGTTGATGATTAATAAAGGCTTCACGAGGGAAACAGCAGAACAGGTATTACAGGATGATATCGCAGATCTGGTCTCATTTGGAGTGCCTTACATCGCTAACCCTGATTTGGTGGAACGTTTTGAACAGCATATTACGTTGAATGAGGCTGATAGAACAACTTTTTATACTCCGGGACCGAAAGGGTACACGGATTACCCTACCATGATCGAACAGAATAGTCTATAGATTATATAACCCGTTGTGCATTTTTGCCATTGTAATTTTGGTGTTCAATACCTCTTACAGGCAAGACATATTTTTTGTTTTCACTTTAAAGAACACCTGAATTGATGAAACTCAGACCAGATGCACAACGGGTTATTACAATGTTTGCAGTAAACTGCCACCGGGTAGTAATAATTTCAATATTGATTTATAATAGATTGTAAATTATATTGAGATTCATAACAAGTGTTATTTTTTCTTTGATTTTTTAGGTTCTCCATTCAGACCTGACTTCGCTTTAAGGATCTCTATATCCTCACTGATTTTTTATCAGGTACCCAGGCGTATTCCATATTAACGGGAGGAGACCAGGGTTTAAATAGTTGTGAAAAGTACGTGTGCTCATAAAGTATCCGGAATTACGGTAGATTTGACTACCCTTTGACAAACCCGGGGAGGTTCACGAATCCACCCGGGATTGCTAAGGCCGGTACTTCTTACCGAAAATCAGTAACTTGAACCCCGCACCTGACAGCTGTACTGAGCCGTTTGCGTGCATTGTGAAATAACAAGTAATTTCACCGGAATTAAATATTTAATAAATAAACACATTTCAAGATGGGCAAGCAGGTTTTATTCTTACACGGTGGAGGGGAAGGCGGTTATGAAGCTGATAAAAAATTAGCAGATTCGCTTAGAAAAGAATTGGGAGATGCCTATGAGGTACATCATCCTGAAATACATTTTAACGATACTCTTCCGGATTTCGGTTGGCTTCAGCAAATCGGGAAAGAGATTTCCTCAATTAAGGAAGAAATCATTTTGGTGGGGCACTCTTTTGGCGCTTCAATGCTTTTGAAATATTTGTCGGAAAACCGGATACGGAAGAAAATTGACGGACTTTTTCTTATCGCCGCACCGTATTGGAGTGGTGACGAAGATTGGAAACAGGGCATGATGTTGTCCAAGAGGTTTGCAGATAGCATACCAAAGGATATCCCGATTTTCCTCTACCAATGTGAGGATGACGAAGTAGTGCCGTTGGACCATCTCGAATTTTATATACAAAATCTGCCGCAGGCAACGGTCCGCAAAATAACCAGTGGGGGGCATCAATTTAACAACGATCTATCACTCGTTGCCGAAGATATTAAAAGGGAAAAGTTTATTTAGTGTAGAAGAAATTCATATCCAAGGCGGATTTGGGATAATCTATTTATCCGGAAAAAAATATCCGGCGTAATTACTTGTTCCCTTTTTGTCCTGCTACATGTGCAGAAAATATACCATACGAACTGCATGGGGTCAGGGGAGCTCTACATTTAACGGTCGGAGGTGAAAAAAATCAAGCTTATAATTTACTTTCTCTTAACTTATAAGAAGATAAATTACAGTTATTTTGCGAAGTGTCTTCGCCAGGTAATACATCGACAGCCGTGCTTTTGGCCCGGATAAAAAAATCGGATGAGAGTGCTTTACATACATTGTATGATATGTATTGGGAGCCTTTGCTGAAAGTGGCTTACAATATTCTAAGGGACCGGGAATTATCCAAAGATGTAGTACAGGAAATATTTGTAAATCTTTGGGAGCGAAGAAGAGAACTCAATATCCGGGACTTTGGCGCATATCTTCGACATGCGGTCAAATACAAATCACTCCGGTATTTGAAGAACACCAAACTGAAAGATGTCCATTTGGAAACCCTGGAAGATGTTATTGCAGAATTTCCCGGTGACGTTGTTGAAATACAACAGCTCCGCAATACTATTGAAACCGCTCTGGAAGAATTGCCCGAAAGGTGCAGGGAAATATTCATATTAAGCAGGGAATACGAATTGTCTAATTCGGATATAGCCGCTAAACTCGGTATTTCCAAAAGAACTGTGGAAACACAAATATCCAAGGCACTGAGAATACTTCGGTCTTCTTTAGCCGTTATAATACTTTTTCTCTTTATCGGATTGTGTTTGATTAACTAAATGTTAAGAGGGTTAAATAAAGGTAAAATCCGTTGTTTTTAGTAAAAACGGGATACGTGTGATCTGTCTTTTATTGAACATAAGAGTAAAGACAACTACGTAATGACCGAAAAACAATTTCAGCACCTGCTGGAAAAATATCTTAACGATACCGCCTCCGCATCTGAAAGGAAACAGGTGGAAAGGTTTTTTGAAATCCTTCAAACCGAACGATCAGCGGATTTTCAATGGCTGGAAAAGGACAAGCAGCGCGTAAAGGATTTAATAAAAAACCAATTCAAACAAAAAATTGACAGGCGGCGGTCTAAACCTTTCCACAGAAAAAGGATCTTCAGGCTTGCCGCCGTACTCCTGCTATTGGTTGGTTTGGCTTTTTTATGGCAATATACCCTGCAGGATCTCAATATAAAACAGGAATCCGAAGCTTCCCGCTTGGTGGTTACACAAGTACATCAAATAAAAACCATTGTCCTGGAGGATGGTACAAGGATCATTTTAAACAGCGGCAGTACTCTGAAATACCCTTCAGGTTTTGAAAATGAATCCGTCCGGAAAGTTACGCTTGAGGGGGAAGCTTTTTTTGACGTTGCCAGGGATACATCAAAACCTTTTGTGGTATCGACCAATGCAATACAAACGCGGGTGTTGGGAACAAGGTTCAACATAGGGAGCCAACCCGACAAGGTGACCGTGGCTTTGGTGGAAGGAAGTGTACGGATAGATAGCAAAGACGGAAAGCAGCTCTTGAAACCAGACCAGAAAGCTGTTTACGATGTGAAAAGCCGACGTATTGAAATCCAGTCCTTTGATGCGGCAGGAGAACTGGCCTGGATAACAGGGGATTTTAATTTTGAACAAACTCCGCTAACGAAAGTGGCCGCTTTGGTCGAAGCGCGGTTTGATGTCAAAATCCGTTTTGCCACAACAGATATCGGGGAGAAAAAAATAACGGCTGATTTCGAAGGGGAAAGTATGAAAAACATTGTACTTGCCATAACCATAGGAGGCGGGTTGAAATACAAAAACATTTCAAAAAATGAAATATTAATCTATAAATAAACTGTTTATGAAAAAGTAACCGGGAAACAAAAAAGGAAGCGTTGCAGCGCTTCCTTATCAGGATCATTCTATTTTAAAATGCATTTCCAATTACATTTTATTAAAAATCACGAACAAACCTTGTATCTAAAATTATGAAAAAAAAAGTTTTAAACCATTCCGTCAGGTGTTCACGGGTCTTGGCCATTTTTTTTGTGCTACTGAGTTTTGAAAGCCTCTTTGCCGGCAAAGCCGAAGCCCAGGACCTGGAGGATTTTTCCGTGACCCTTAACAAAACCGAATACAAATTTAATGAATTATTCAAAGCAATCGAGCGGCAAACCGTTTTCAAGTTTACGTATTACAAAAGCGAAATAAATAGTAACGATACATATGTGCCGCTGAAAAACGAACAGAACCTGAAACAACTCCTGGACGATATATCTCAAAAAAAGCGGTTGTATTTCCATCAGATTAACAAGATCATCGCGGTTTCCAAAACCCGGCACCAAAGTACCACAGGGATGAAGGAACAACGGATCATTTCAGGTACGATAACGGATGCCGAAGGAGTGCCTATGCCCGGTGTAACAGTAGTGCTGAAAGATACTGATAGGGGAACCAGTACCGATTTTGACGGGAATTTTCAACTAGAAGCAGCTACCGGGGATCTCCTGGTTTTTTCTTACATCGGTTATATTACCCAAGAAATAACAATCACCGGTAGTACTGCCCTGACGGTGATATTGGAACCCGATATAAGCCAGCTTAGTGAAGTTGTGGTGGTCGGTTACGGGGTGCAGAAAAAGGCCAATCTGACCGGGGCAGTTAGTGTTGTGGATATGGAAAAGCAGGTTGCCGACCGTCCGTTGTCCGATGCCGCAGAGGCGCTGCAGGGCGCGGCACCCGGACTTCAGGTAACCTCTGATTCCGGCCAGCCGGGGGCTCAGGGGCTCAGCATGAGGATACGGGGCTATGAGTCGATTAATGGCGGGCAGCCTTTGGTGTTGGTCGATAACGTGCCCATGGGCATTAACGACATCAACCCCAGGGATATTGAGACAGTGACGGTGCTGAAGGACGTCGCTGCATCGTCTATTTACGGAGCACGTGCGGCTTTCGGTGTCATATTGATTACTACCAAGCAAGGCAAACGGGAGCAGCCTATCAGCTTTGATTATTCATCAAACTTTGCGTTTACCAGTGCGAGTAATCTCCCGGTAAAAGCCTCTCCGTTACAACATGTACAGGCTTTGGCCGATTTTGGGAATAAAAATGCCTGGACGGGACAGGATATACCTACCTGGCTTACGTTACTGAATGCATACCAGCAAGATCCCGGGCAGTACCCGGAAGGGTATGCAGACATAGACGGTACCATTTACCCTTTAGCAGATCAGGATCACTATGGCAAGTTCTTTCAAAACGGATTTGAGCACCTGCACAATTTGTCTTTTAGCGGCGGCTCGAAACGTACTTCATACCGGGTTTCGGTGGGATATAACGATGCAGATGGTATTATGATTACAGACAAAGACAGCTACCGGAAGATAAACCTGAATACCTTTCTGAATACAGACCTGACCGATAATCTGAGAGGAACTGTGAATGTGTTCTATAAAAATGATTACAGAAGGACTCCCGGAAATTTCGGGAATATAATAGGCAGGGCTGTCAACCTGAGTTCTTTTGACCCCACAGGTACCGGGGTTACTCCGGATGGAGAAGAACTTCCTTACGGTACTTCGAACAACATTCTGGAACAAGAGCCCCCCGTGAAACAATACGGAGACAATATAAGGTTATACGGAAAACTGGAATACGAACCACTGGATAACCTGAAAATAACCGGAGAATATACTTTTGACAAATCTACAGGCAATGTCCGTGAGACCGGTTTAAGAACTCCATATATAGCTCCTGATACGCATGCGATAGATTTTTTTAATGATGAAACGTTTTACAGAAGATCCAGCAGCACTACGAATTATCATGCCGTTAACCTCTATGCAAATTACAGCAGGAGTTTTGGTAATCATAATTTCAGTATACTGGCAGGTACAAACCAGGAGAGTAGCAAGTATGAATATTTTAATATCAGGAGGGCAGATGTAATTAACGGTGAGGTTCCTTCCATTTCAACCAGTACGGGTTTGGCATCCGGAAGTGACGATTTCAGTGAATACGCCGTGTCGGGTTATTTTGGAAGAATCAATTACAACTACAGGGAGAAATATCTTCTTGAAATGAACGCCAGGTACGACGGGTCTTCTCGTTTTCCTCCGGGGCACCGTTTTGGGTTTTTTCCTTCAGTGTCTGCAGGCTGGGTTATCTCTAAAGAAAATTTTATGGAATCTTTGCAAAATTCCATATCCCTTTTGAAACTAAGAGGGTCCTGGGGAGAAGTTGGCAACCAGGTAACCGGGAGCGATTATCCTTTTATCCCGGGGATGAGTCCCTATGAAGCCCAGTGGATTGATCCCGATACTAATATACGATATACATCTCTAAACCCTCCGTCTTTGGTGAGCAATAATTTTAGCTGGGAAACCGTGCGGTCCGTGAACCTCGGGATAGATATAGGATTGTTCAGGGACCGGTTTAACGGAAGTTTTGACATATTTCGACGAAAGACATTGGATATGCTGGCTCCGGGTGCTGAATTACCCGCCGTTGTAGGGGCTTCGGCGCCGTTACAGAATGTAGCAGACCTGGAAACAAAAGGTTGGGATCTGGAAATTTCATGGAAAGACCAGATAAAAAGTTTTGTGTATTCATTCGGGTTTAATCTCTCCGATAACCGGACCTTCATCACTCAATTTAACAACAAAGCCGGTTTGATAAGTGATTATTACGAAGGACAGGAAATAGGTGAATTATGGGGATATGTTACGGATGGTTTTTATACCGTAGACGATTTCGTGGAAGGTACGCTGAATGAAGATCTGACCGGGGGAGTGCTAAAAGAAGGTATTCCGGCTTTTGAAGGTTATGAGACCAGGCAAAATCCAGGTGATATCCGTTTTGTAGACCTGGATGGGGACGGAATGATTACGGACGGCGATAATACGCTGGACAATCCGGGAGACCGAAAAGTTATTGGCAATCAGGGAAACAGGAGGTATCAATTCGGGATCAATGGAAGTGCAAGCTATAAAAACTTTGATTTGACCTTCTTCCTTCAAGGAGTGGGGAAAAGGGACAGGTGGATAAACACCGCTGTGTTCTGGCCGTACCGAAGTCAATTTCAGGAAATATTTGCAAACCAGGTGGATTACTGGACTCCCGAAAATACAAATGCTTATTATCCCCGAATGTATCCGGAAGCAGGGGGCAATACGGAAATCAGCAGGCTTCTTCAAACCAAATATTTATTGAATGGTGCGTATCTCCGTGTAAAAAACATAACCCTGGGGTATTCCTTGCCCGAGCGTTTTTTAAAAGCTGTTAACCTGACCAAGGCCAGAATCTTTTTTTCAGGAGAAAACCTGTTCACCTTTGATGATCTGGCAAAAGGTCTGGATGCAGAAGCCGGGAACATTACTTCCGGAGGGTATTACCCTTTTCTGAGGAAAATCAGTTTTGGTCTAAACATTTCATTTTAATTAAAAGATCTTGATCGTCATGAAATACTTTAAAAATATATGTCGCTTCTTTTTGCTTGTTGGGCTTTTGATGTCCTGTCAGAAAGATTTTCTTGATTTATCACCTAAGGATGAACTTACCGAAGAAACAACGTTTACCAGTTATGAGAATATTTTAACCTACGCATGGGGATTCTATGATGTTTTCCCCGGGTATGTGCCGGGCATACCGATATCGGAACGCAACGGAGATTTATTTCTCAATTCCGCTCCAAATTCAGAGTCTGAATGGATTTGGCAGCGAATAACGGTTCCGAGTTCATCTCCGGACTGGAATGACCCCTACAGCAATATCCGCCGTGTTAATATCATGCTTGATAACCTGGAGGATTCGGGGATGGACCAGGAAAGTATCGATCACTGGAGAAGTGTCGGTTATTTTTTCAGAAGCTACAATTATTTTGAACTCGTAAAAAAATATGGAAGTGTTCCGTGGATAGAACATGCAGTAGGGGATGGCGACGATGATATTATTTACGGTCCCCGGACTCCCAGGGATGAGGTTACCGGATCGATGCTGGAGCAGCTCCGGTGGGCTGAAGAGCATATAAAACCGGAAGGAGACGGGCCTAATACGATAAATGTTCATGCGGTAAGGGCCCTGATCTCCCGTTTCGGACTTTTTGAAGGTACGTGGAGAAAGTACCACAGCCTGGGAGGGGAAGAAGTTTATTTAAAAGCCTGTGCAGATGCGTCGGAGAAACTCATGTCGTCTTTTCCAAATCTGCATCCGAGTTTCGATGAAGTTTTTAACAGTGAATCATTGGCCGGGGTTGAAGGCATTATTTTGTTCAAGGCTTATGAAGCTAACCAGCTGACTCACGGACAGACGGCCAGGTCGAGGAACAGTTCCGGACGCTATGATTTAACAAGGAAAGCCGTCGATATGTACCTTATGACGGATGGAGAAACACGTTGGACGAGCCCCCTTTTCGAGGGGGATAAAAGTCCTTATACGGAGTTCAGGAATAGGGACAGACGTTTTTATTTTACCGTGACCCCTCCTTATGAAGTAGAGACCCCCAACACAAATAGTACCGAATGGTCCTTTACCTCTAATCCCACTCATAGGGAATATATAGACCTGATGAATGAGATTTCGGATCCGGTACATAAACAACTGCCACAGGTTAACTGGAATGAAATAGTTTTACGGCAGGTGCCTCATTATTTTGATGACAGGAAAGGTCAGGGCTTTATTATCAGTTTTACCGGGTATTATTACTGGAAAAATTACAATAGGATATTAAACAATATCGATTTTTCAGATATAAGTGATGCTCCCATATTCCGAATGGGGGAGGTGCTGGTAAATTATGCAGAAGCTAAATTCGAACTGGGAGAGTTTAATCAGGATGTTGTTGATCAGACGATTAATAAACTCCGCGAGAGAGGATACATAGCCAGCCTGGACATCGGGAACATACCTGATGATCCGACCCGCGACCCTGCGATTGATCCTGTTTTATGGGAAATAAGAAGAGAACGAGCTATCGAATTAATGGGAGAGGGATACAGACCTGATGATTTGAGAAGATGGAAGAAGATGGATTATGCTACCAAACGAAAACTGGGGAGGTGGATTACGCGGTCGGAAGTGGAAACCGTACCTATTTTAGATGGAGCAAGTGAAGGTTATATTGATTACTATGGTCAACCACCTGCCGAATTCCCCGAGGATTACTACTTGTGGCCTATACCATCTGATCAAAGGGTGTTAAATCCACAGTTAGAACAAAATCCCGGTTGGGAATAAGAGCTATAATAATTATGGACAAACCGATTTGTCAAAAGGGAAATAACTGTAAAAACTAATATTTAAATTCCGATGAAAAAGACAACTTTATTACTTTTATTGTTACTGAATATCACTACCTACGCACAAGAGCGGGTAACGGGAGTGGTTTTTAACGATTCGAACAAGAATGGTCGGAAGGATTCCGGAGAAAAGGGTATTGCAACAGTACCCGTTACCAACGGTATAGAGGTGGCCTTAACCGGTCCTGAAGGGAAATACGAACTTCCCGTTGGAGATGACAATATTATCTCGGTGATCAAACCCGCCGGGTATACCGTTCCGGTAAATGACAACAACCTGCCGGAATTCTATTACATACATAAACCCGGGGGAAGCCCGGATTTAAAGTTTATGGGAGTGGCTCCGACGGGAAAGTTACCCCGGTCTGTTGACTTTGCACTGCATGCCGTTGAAGAACCCCTGGAATTTACCACGCTGGTATTCGGAGACCCCCAGCCCTATACTCCTGAGGAAGTGGACTATTTTGCCCGCGGAGTCGTTTCGGAGGTAGAAGGAATAGAAGGTATATCTTTCGGTCTTAGTCTGGGTGACCTCGTGGGAAATGATCTGGCTTTGTTCAATCCGTATATAGAAGCGGTCAGAAAAGTGGGACTTCCCTGGTATAATGTGATGGGCAATCACGATATGAACTTTGATGTTCAGGACGACAAACTATCCGATGAAACCTATGAAGCCCACTTCGGTCCTAACAATTATGCCTTTAACTACGGAAAGGTCCATTTTATTATCCTCGATGACATTATCTATCCCGATCCCCGTGATGACAAGGGATACTGGGGCGGATTCAGAAAGGATCAGCTCGATTTTGTGGAAAATGACCTGAAATACGTTCCAAAAGATCACCTGGTGGTCCTGGCATTTCACATTCCGCTCAGCGAACCCGGGGGAGATGCCTTTATCGATGAAGACAGGGAAAGGCTCTTTAACCTGCTGAAGGAGTACCCGTATACCCTGTCATTATCGGCCCATACCCACATCCAGAAGCAGGATTTCTTTACTGAAAAAGAAGGCTGGAAAGGTGAAAATCCACACCATGAATACAATGTAGGAACGACTTCAGGAGACTGGTACTCCGGAAAACTTAACGATGAGGGAATTCCGGTTTCCACCATGCGGGACGGGACTCCCAAAGGCTATGCCTTTATTCGTTTTAACGGAAATCAGTACGAGGTAGACTATAAAGTAGCCGGCCGATCTGAAGACTATCAAATGGAGATCTTTGCTCCTAAAGTAGTGGCCAAGGGGCGCAGGACTCAGGCCGGAATCTATGTGAATTTCTTTATGGGAAATGCAGGTGATACTGTTGAATATCGTATAGATAATGGTAATTGGAAACCAATGCTATTCCTGGAGGAAGCCGATCCGTCATATGTACGGCAGGTCTACGAATGGGATACTTCGGATTCCCTGTTTACAGGAAGACGCTCGTCCAATCCCATAAACTCCACTCACTTATGGAAAGGGAATATTCCGACCAAACTGGAAACAGGCCGGCATAACATAGAGGTTCGGGCTACAGATATGTTTGGTAAAGAACACTTTTCGAAAAGCAGTTTTATACTGGCTTTGCCCAAAAAAAGGTAAGTTCTTTTATTACAAAATGAATTTCACTATTTCCTGCCGTATGCTTTCCGGCGGTGGCGGAGAACATATTAAGGAATGGGTATAACCCCATTCCTTATTTATTGTAATAAGCGATCAAATCAGATATTACCAAAGGGGATGGTGAGCAACCCTCCCCTTTATTTATTTCCCCTAGCCAATCCTGCAAGCATAAAATTCGGGAATTTTAGTTATCTTAGTTCTTAACCAACCCGCAACTGAAGGATGTATCGTTTTTATCTGCGTTCATTCAGCTGAAGTAACCCTATAATTTTATGAAAAATACCGGTATTTTCGTATACGCCGTTAAAAACATCGGAATGAGGGCCGTATGCAAATACAGGGACCATAACACCTGTGTGGTCGTGAGTGGTGAAATCACCCTCGATAAAAGATGTTGCAATATTTCCTTGCGGTATGCTAAAACCGGAGGTCTCATGATCTGCAGTGATGATAACCAAAGTGTTTTTATGGGTGTCGGCAAAGCGGATGGCTTCGGTGACCGCTTTGTCAAAATCGATCCCCTCTGTAATGATCATATCGGTATTGTTGGCGTGTCCGCCCCAGTCTATCTGAGCTCCTTCGACCATGAGAAAGAAAGGCTTTTTCTTGTCGTTTAAGTATTCCAGACCGTATTTGGTGGCTTGTGCCAGATCATCTTTTCTTCCTTTTAAAACAGAAGGAACTCCACCGGGAGCCATAAACCAGCATACCTTGTCTGCTGTGGAAGAGGCGATGTCCTGTACCTGGTCTGCTACAGTAAATTCCGATTGTTTTACGATAGCCTCAAAATCGGTCTTACCACCGCCGACAAGAAGGGAGATTTTACTGTTGAGCAGGTCACGGGCTATGCGTTCGGATTCCGAACGTTCTTTTTGATGCGCATAGAATGCGGAAGGTGTAGCCCCTGCAATCCGGTCGGTGGTTATAATTCCGGAAGCAAAATCGTGTTGGCCCAGCAACTCGGTAATATTCTCTAAAGGCTTACCCTTAGTATCTGTTCCTATAGCCCGGTTGTTCGTTTTTTCCCCGGTAGCCAAAGCGGTTCCTGCAGCAGCAGAATCTGTGGTGAAGTCGTCTGCAGACTGTGTTTTCATCAAGCCAATGCTCTTCAATTGAGTGATGGTGGAAGTATTGTTGTTAGAGAAAACAGCCGAAGAGAGTTGTGTCAGTCCGAAGCCATCGCCAATAAGCAATATCACATTTTGAATTTCTCCATCTGTCCTGTCACTTTCAAAACTCGGTGTGTAAGGAACCGAATAATCGGTATTGGTAAAAGTACGTTCCGTTAAACTTCCGAGATATTCGGAAGAAGCTGCAGGTTGGTCTGTGTTGATATAATCTACTCCCAATTCGGCAAAGGTCTTCCAGGTAGATTTGGTATCCGGGGCTCCCCAAAAGCGGAAGGGTTTACCACCGGCATGTGCTTTTTCGATAACAGAGATTACACTTTCTTTATCTTCTGCGGTGAGTCTCCCCAGTCCGTTCCACACGGAATAATCTGCAAAATTAACGCTAATCAATGCTACTTTATCCCAGTTAGAGGCGGGATGATTATCGACGTCTTGCCAGTCGAACAAAATATACTCGGGGTAATCGCTATAGTCTTCCGGAGCAGGGCGATTCCCGGATATAACAAAACTGATTTTAGGATTGGAAGTGAGTTCCGGATATTTCTTCAACACCTTTACGATTTCTTTTAATGTACTTTTCGCCTCGGATTTAAGGTCGATAAGCAATTGGATATTGTCAGTGATTTTTCCGGATTTTACTTCCCTTAAAAGTGGTTCCAGGTAAAGAGATTGTATCGTGCTGTGCTCTACGATCTCACTTTCCGTATGGGTGGCGTAAAGCGTGTTGTTTTTTAAAAAAACATCCACTTCGATAGACGTTAACCCGTTGGCATAGGCGTTCCAGAAGGGTGATTTCTGCTCGTAGTCGTTGTGGGAGTGAATTTTAAAAGAGTCGTAGTGCTGTGCATTTATTGTATGAGCAGAAAATAGATAGATGGCCGCAATTGCCAATCGGTATGTTAATTTAAACATTTATCGGAATTTAAAAATGAAGGGTGTAAGTGATCAATAAACACCCTTCATTGCGTTAAAAAATTATTGTCGGTGTTGTTACCAACCTGTATTCGGGGTAATTCCTGATGACTGAATTACGGTATTAGGTATAGGCCATACATTCATATAAGACGGATCAAAATTTCGTGCGGGCCATACTACTTCCAAAGTGTAATCGGAAAAGGGGTCGGAACGGTCCGTGTGAATTCTGCCGTACAGCGGTTGGCTGTATACTTCCCGGGCATTTCCCCAACGCACCAGGTCGAAATGACGATTGGCAAATTCTCCGGCCAGTTCTACGCGGCGTTCGTGCTTCAAATCTTCCATAGTAGCTCCGGAAACGGGAGGAAGCCCGGCGCGATCTCTCACCTGGTTTAAAGGAGCATCTCCGTTATTCCCCAGCATGATCAACGCTTCGGATTTCATCAGTAAGACTTCCGCATATCGCATCAGGGGAACGTTATACGTAGTAGAAGGGAAATCACCATTGGTGTTGATGTAGCTTCCCACGGGATTGGAGAAACCGTATTCCACCATGTATTTGTTGAACTGGAACCCGGAAAGTGAGTTTTCCGACTGGAAATGGCGGGTTTCACCAAAGTATTCGAATTCATCGCCGTACTTTAAGATGGTAACTTCACGCCTGGGATCTTCTTCTTCAAATTCCTGGTACAGACTTTCCGTAGGTTGATAATATCCCCAACCGTTATAGCTGCCCCAGCCTTTGTTTTCCAGCATACAGCCCGGAAGTATGCTTCCCGCATTGTTGGTTACACTGGAGTTTACAGACCAGATGTACTCCGAAGCCCAATTGTTTTCGGCGCTGTGTAAGGTACGGAAATCCCGGTCCGGGTTACCGGTGTCTATAAGCGCTCTTCCGGAACCGGAATTGGTAACGGCATCACAAGCGGTGACTACATCGGTGTATTTGGAATTGTCGTATTGTGCCCAGTACAGATGGGTTTTCGCCATATAGGCATAGGCCGCATCTTTGTGGGGGCGACCGTAATTTTCGCTTTCCATGTCGGTAAACAACGGTAGGAGAGCGGCAGCGTTTTCCAAATCAGCTATAATTTGCTGATAATTTTCAATAACACTCTCCGGTCGGGTAAAAGTACCCGCTTCTTGTGTCATGTTTTCTTCGGTGACTATGGGGATACCGCCGCTGGTGCCATTGTCGCCATACGTATGTGCAAGCCAGAAATAGTAGAATGCTCTCATAAAGTAAGCTTCTCCCAATAAATGGTTTTTTATATTTTCGTCCATATCAATTTCCGGAACATTCGTCAGTACTTCATTGGCACGCCGGATAACGCTATATCCGTTCGGATATAAACTATTCATGTAGTTTTCATCTCCGCTTGGATTAAAGTTTTTAATGTTGTCCGGCCCTGCTTTAACACGGCCCGTAATCATATCGTCCGAAGCGTTGATGTACCAGAAGTATCCCCGGCCAAAGTCGTCCGGTAAGTATCGATACATACTGTTTACGGCCTCTGTTGCATCTTGTTCATTGCTCCAGAAAGTTTCGTAAGAAGCACTTCCTTTGGGCGTTAATTCCGTAAAGTCGTCAGAACAGCTATAGGAAGCTAAACCGATAACCCCGGCAGTTATTATTTGTATGATTGACTTTTTCATAGTGTTAGAATTTAAAATTTAAACCTAATGTGTAAGCGCTGGATAATGGATATCTACCGATGTCCAGCCCGTTGTTACCAACCTCAGGGTCGAGTCCGGAATAATTGGTAATGGTAAACACGTTGTCAGCAGAAAAGAAAATCCTCAGGGAAGCTTGATCTCCCAGAAAAACAAGCGCTTTTTCCGGTAGATTATAACCCAGGGTGATATTTTTCATGCGCAGGTAAGCGGCATCTTCCAGGTACCAGCTCGACGTATTACCATAAGTTTGATTGCTGTCTTTGGTAGATAATCTCGGAATTCCGGTATTGGTGTTTTCCGGGCTCCAGGCGTTTAATACCCTGTTGTCGAGGTTGTACCCTTGCAAAGAAGCGTTGTAAGTAGAGTATTTGTAACCGTTAAAGGCTTTAGCGCCCCCGACACCCTGGAAGAACATGCTCAGATCAAAATTTTTGTAGTTGAGGTTTAAGGTGAAGTTATACGTTACATCAGGCTGGTAGTTGCCCATAAACACCCGGTCATCATCACCGATCTTTCCGTCACCGTTGGTGTCTGCAAACTTGAAGTCCCCCGGAAGGGCGTTGGGTTGAATCAATTGCCCGTCAGGGCCGGTATAAACATTGATCTCTTCCTGGGTCTGGAAGATACCTTGTTGCGGAATAAGGTAGTAGGAATACAGGGGTTGCCCCACTTTGGAACGAAAAGGGGTGAGTACGCTTCGCACATTGTCGTCATTATGAGTCCTGTAGTCTATGCCGCTGTTGCTGTAACCGTCGAGGTTGACGAGCTTGTTATCCAGCAGGAAAAACCCTGCGGTAATGCCGTATTGCAGGTCGCCGATGGTGTTGTTGTAGTTCAAAGCAAATTCCCATCCGGTGTTTTTTACTTCACCGCCGTTTACATCCGGAGCGAGAGTTCCCTGGTGTGCGTCTTCCTGTCCCGGGATAATCATTTGTTTGGTCCGCTTCTCAAAATAATCTATGGTGAGTCCGAGTGTATTGTTGAACAGACTGGCATCCAGACCTATATCGACGGATTCGGAAGTCTCCCATTTCAGGTTCGGATTGGATTGGCGACCGAGATAGGTCCCCTTGTCGTCCAGACCGCTTCCTTCGCCTATGGCCACCTTGGTGTTGTACATGGGGACATCGTAAGAGTAATAACCTACAGAGTTGATATTCCCGATCTGGCCCCAGGAAGCTCTGAGTTTTAAATCGTTTACGGTGTGTATATTGTCAAAGAAAGACTCATTTCCTATTCTCCAGGCAGCAGAAGCAGAAGGGAAGTAGTCCGATTGGTTGCTCCTGGCCAACCGGGAAGAGGCGTCTCTTCTCAAACTGGCTGAGAGGTAATAACGGTTGTCGTAGTTGTACATCACCCTGCCGATGGCAGAGGTAAGCGCGTCTTCGTAAACGTCGGTTTCCGGCATTAATACCGAGGTGGCATTGCCCATGTACTGGTTGTAAGGTTCTTCACTGCTAAACCCTTGTCCTTCCTGGTAGTAATACTCGTAATCCGTATGCTGCGAAGAGTAGATTGCCGTGGCGTTCAAATGGTGTTTTCCAAAGGTTTTGTCGTAACTGATCTGGTTGTCCCATATCCATTTATTCGTAGTGGCATTACTCTGGTACAGATAATTGTTGAGGTTCGTTCTGCCTAATTCCGGAATCCGTGGCTGAAATTGTTTGTAGCGTTGCCCGGTATAGTTATACGAGTACGTAGATTTAAATTTCAATCCGTCGAGGATATCGTATTTAAAATAAACATTGGCGTTAATAAAGTCAGTCGGGTTGGTGGTTGTGGGCCGCATTAACAGGGCCACGGGGTTGTACACATCTCCGTAAGCGCCGGCAAAATTGGCGAGCTCTTCGGGAACAACACCCTGGAACGTTCCGTCGTCATTGTAAACAGAAGCTGCGGAAGGCATATAGATGGCGTTGATAATAGATCCGCTATACCCACTGGAGGTATTGGTCCCGACAGCGTCGGTTCTGGAATAGTACACATTTTCTCCTATGGTGATCTTATCCGTAAGGTCAATATCCGTTTTTACTCTAAAGTTGTAACGTTCTCTTTCCGTACCGATAAGTACCCCTTCCTTTTTCTGGTAACCGAAAGAAGTCATATATCTTATATTTTCAGCTCCACCGGAGACATTGGCGTTGACATTGTATATGGCAGCTGTTCTGAATATTTCGTCCATCCAGTTGGTACGGGTAGTCTGTCCCCACGGGTTTTGTTCTGCATCGTGTGCTGATAGCCTGGAAGCTCCTGCACCTGCATTATCTGCTGCGGTGTTGTATACCCGGGCCTGCTGCTCTGCATTCAGTGCAGTGGGAAGGTTGTTGGCTTTCTGGAACCCGCTGTACACGTCGACAGCTACTTTTGGTTTTCCGCTTTTTCCGCTTTTGGTCTCAATTACGATAACTCCCGATGAAGCCTGTGCACCGTATATTGCAGCAGCGGCGGCATCTTTTAAAACGGAGATGGAAGCGATGTCGTTGGGATTTATGGGCGGGCCGTAATAGGGAACGCCATCGACAACAGTTAAAGGAGATTCGGTCTCAAAAGATCCGTAACCACGAATAACGACCTGCCCGTCCTGGGTGGGATCTCCTCCTTGTTGCAGTACGGTAACACCGGGAAGATTCCCCTGCAGGAAATCGTTGACGTTGCTCACCGGCCTGCTCGCTATGGATTCGACGTTTTCCACCGTGGCGACGGCAGAGGTAAGATCTCCTTTTTTGGCCGAGCCATAGCCGATGAGAACCACTTCTTCAAGACGGTTGATTTCGTCTTCCAGTTCGATATAAAGTTTTTCGCCAGCTTTATATGGAATCTCCAGAGTCGTGTATCCCATGGAAGAAATGGTAAGCATTCCTTCTTTCTGATCTACCGATATCGTGAAATTACCATCAAAATCGGTGGAGGCTCCCTTTCCGCTGCTGTTGTCCGGAATGACCGTTGCAGCGGGAATGGGGACATTGTCTTTTTTGGAAACTACTGTTCCTTCCAGGACTTGCTGTGCCATCAGTCCTGTGACACAGAACAGGTTCAGCAAAACCAATAATACAGTACTTTTTCTCATGTGAATTAAAGTTTGATTTACATTTGAAAGGTACTGTCCTATATGTTTTAAAGGGGGTAAAATAAGTTCATAAAGGTGCTTTTAGCGTTCGTTTATGGTGTTTTTATGATGGAGAAAGGTGTATATTTGTTGCATTAACAAAGCCGTAACAATGGCGTAATCCGGTCTTAATTTTCCTGTATCTCTTTTTGGTTTCTGAACTGTCTCGGATTGTGACCATATCTTTTCTTAAATGCTTTACTGAAGTACTTCGGGTCGTTAAAACCGCATTCGAAACTTATTTCGGAGATGTTCAATCCTTTTTTCTGTAAGAGGTAACTGCTTTTTTGTAACCGCAGTTCGTGTATTACTTCAGAAGGAGCCTGATGGAAGACTTCTTTGAAAATGCGATAACACTTAGCTCTCGATATTTCCAGGTCAGCGATGAGTTGTTCCACGTTGAAAGAAGGATTGCCCAGTTGTTGCTGAATAATGTCAATGCCCTTTTGTGCAAGTTTTTCATGTGGTGTCATCATTTCCTCGCCTTCGCGATTTACAACCAGGGGATGTATAGATTTTTCGCGTTGATAATCTTCGCCTTTTTGAAGTAATGAATGTAAGGTTTTGACAATAAAATGTTTTCGTGTAGGTAGGTTGATGACACTGTCAATACCCAATTCGATGAGATGTTCCTTAAAACTCACATTCAGACTTTCCGAAATATAAATACCGGGCAGACGCTTGTCTTTTTGTTGTAAACTTCGGATCAGATCATTGGAAAAGGGAAGATCGTAAATGACGAGTGCGTGTATGTCCAATTGTTTTAAAGCGGTTTGCAGATTTGCAGCTTCGTTTTCAAAAATAAGACTGGTATTTTTGCCTTCCAACAGCTGCTGTGCGATGGTCATGTCATAAGCCGCACAGTACACCAGGATGTTTTTCCTTCCCTTCGGAAGATGGTTTTTAGTGTTTAAGTGCTTCCACAAAATGCGCGTGTCTTCTAATTGTTCTGTCTCTGCATATACCACAGGCAGTTGTATGGTGATCTGTAGCGTGGAAGACCGGGTGTCTATATTGAGCTTTCCGTCCATATCGCGGACTAACGAATGGAATGCTCTGTAATACGGGCTAAAAAGCGAAATGCTCTCCCAGTTCATTTTTACCATGTTGCTATAGGTACTGAGGGAGATCCGGATTTGCTTATTTTGAAGGGAGATCTCCACAAAAAGGCGGTGCTCTTTTTCGATGTATTTTAAAAGATCCGTGGTGATATATCTAAATAAGAGTTTAAACCGAAGACTGTCCAGTAATATCATCTTCTCTTTTTCTTCTTCGGAAAACCTGATTTCCAATTGGGTTTTCGAACCGGAAAACTGAGGAGTTAATCCTTCGGCAAAGTCCTTGAATTTCACCGGAACTTTTTGGAGATCTCCCAGTTCATCTACCTGGTCCAGATATTTCCATTCCTCCAGGACCTGTAGTAAGGTATCCACCTGATCCAAAAGCTGGTTTTTGACCGATGGCGAGAAGTTTACGGTTTCAATATGATTTAGAATACTGTGTATGGGAGGTTTAAATTCGGACAGTATAAAAGTTTTGAATTTTTCAATCTCAAAATCCTTATCCTTTAATTGCTGATAATAACGGAGTAATTGATTTTTTTGATCCGATATTTCTTTGTTTTTCTGGTTTAAATCTTTGTTGATACTGACAAGTTCATTTTTATGAGCTTCTATGGTTTGGGTTCGTCTCTGTATTTTTTCTTCGAGTTTTTTCTGATTTCTGATGGAAATTCGGTTTTTGCGGTATATGTATATGAGGATGAAGCTGAGGCCAACGACTATTAACATAGTGAAAAACCAGGAAGCTTTATAGAAAGGGGGTTCTATTTTTAAGTTGACTACCGAAGAAATCAAAGCATTGGCATCGTCTCCTTTCTTGATGAGTAGTCGATATGATCCGGGGTGAAGATGATCGTAGTGAATTGTGGGGTTTTTAAGAGGAATCCAGGTTTTGTCATGTCCTTCCAGCTGGTAAAATATAGGTGATTTTCTTTTGGAAAAGTAAATAGGAGTTAGTTCTGCCTGTAAACTGTTGTCGGCGTAAGATTTGGTATACGATTCGGCATAATTTTCTTTGTGGTCGATTTTTATCTTTAATTTCGGCTTCGGCTGCTGTGGGACAATAGCTTCCGGTTGAAAGTAATTAAGTCCGTGAATACCGCCAAAATACAGCATCCCCTTGTTGTCCTGATAATAGGAACCTTCGGAGAACTCGGCACCTTGCCACCCTTCTTCGGGAGGAAATGTAGTAACACTAAAATCTCTTTTATCTACAGAGGCAATACCTTTGGTAGTACTTACCCACAGGGCATCCCTGTTGGGTAAAAGACTGTATACCATGTGGCTGGGCAAACCGTCTTCTTCGGTGATTTGCCGGATCAGCTCACGATTGTTGAAGTCGTAAATGGTAATACCGCCCAGGGTAGCAATCCAGTAATAGTCGGTTTCGGGGTCTTTGTAGATGTAGTATACACTATTGCCCGTAAGCCCGGAGTTAAGGTTTATTTCTTCTACATTTCCGGTAAGGGTATTTAATATCACCATGCCATGGTTTTCGGAAGCGAGGGCGATAACAGCCCCGTTTTTCACAAGTTGACGAAAATGATATTTATTTAATTTTTCCTGTCCCGGAAAATATTCGAAGGAACTTTTGTTTTTATTGTAGCGGGCGAGCCCGCCCCAACAGGTTATCCAGAATGCATCTTCTTCTTCAAAGAAGGCGTAGTTGCGGTTGTTGGGGAAATTTTGATGTTCCTCGGCACGTATAAGCTGGTACGTATCTCCTGTTATGTGGATCAGACCTGCGTAGGTGCCTACCCATACGGAACCGTCTTTTGCGGTATGCAAGCTTCGGATACGTCCCCAATCCGGATTTTTTTGGGTTTCGGCAATGGGATAGTGGAGGTAACATCCGGAGTTTTCACTATAATAGTACAGCCCTTTGGTGTAGTACCCCAGCCATATTTTGCTATGATGGTCTTGGGTAATGGCACGTATAGTTTCATTGGGCAAATGCGGAAACCGGTTTGGATGCGGGAGTATGGTATTGATGTTTTCCGACCCTTTATATACCATACTGATGCCCCCGTCTTTATGAGCAAGCCAGATGTTGTTAAAACTATCCTCGTATAGTTTTTCTATATCATTACTCTTAAAACTGTATTCCGAATACAGGTCGTAAGTGTAGTGCACAAATTGTTCATTGTAAATATTCTTATTGGTGTTGGGAAGAATAAAAAGTCCTTCCCGTGTAGCATACCAAATATTTCCTTTGTCGTCTTTCAGGACATCCTTGATGGTCAGATCAGGGAATTGTGACCACAAAATATTTTTCAGATTGTCGATTTGGTAGTCTTCACCGGGAGCGGAATATGAAGCTTCTGCAAATTTTCCGTCTTGTAGTCGGAAATATGAACTGTTGGAACGGACCCAGATAACATTGTTGTTGTCTGTGAAGAGCTCATGTATAATATTGTCGAAATAGTGGTTTTTAAATTTGCCATCCCCCATATATCGGCTTACGGCCTTGTTGTCTGTGAGTATCCAGATATTCTGGTGCTCATCTTTGACAAATGTGGAAACGACATTCCCCGCAATAGAGGAATCGTCCGAAAGATCGTGTTTGTAAACAGTAAATGTCTGTCCGTCAAAGCTGTTTAGCCCGTCCCAGGTGCCAATCCACAGCATACCGTTTCTATCGCTGATAATATCATTAACAGAATTATTAGATAGCCCGTCCTGGGTCGTAAAAGTATTAAATTTCAATTGCTGTGAATGACCTTGAAGCGTTATCAGAAGAAAAAACAAGGTATAAATAGATGGATATTTCAAGTGTATTTTTGGGTACAGTATAACACAATAGTATTATTTCAAAGAGAATAAATGTTTATGTTTTTGTTATTTTCACGACTTAACTGCAACTGCAATTTGTCTACATATAATTTTCTAAAGTGTCTGATGCGGATAATAAAACAGGCAGATTTAGGTCACATCCGTATGGATCTTACTCTTCTATCGGAGATAATGCTAAATCCAGCTTTTACGAAGTATTCAAGAAATATCTGGTATTACCCCGGGAGATGTGGTAAGGAAAGGGGAATTTAGAAGAAACGATTTTTGTTGTGTAGTCATAATATTTAATCTGGTTTTAAAATTACTTTTTTACTCGTAACTGTCAGATTAAATATTGACGAATTTAGATACGGTGTTGAACTAAACCTTCGGTAGCTTTTCCGGCTCTTGGGCTAACTTAGCTAAACGACTATAGACTTCAAGTCCATAGCGGTTTAGTGGTTGATTTGCACTAGTCCACATCAGGAAAGTAAACCCGATGATCTATTTATGGCAACAAAGAAACCAAGCTATTAAGTTACCACTTTCCGAATTAAAAACTGAATGAGAAATAAATACATTAGAACACAAATTTCCACTGAAAATTGAAAAAAATGTCCCTACCTATAAGATTTTTATTAAAAATTACTTATCTATGTGATGATATAATGTATGTAGAAAGAACTCCCCATTATTATGAATAGATTCCTGAGCTGCGATTGGGGAACTTCCTCTTTTCGGCTAAGGCTGGTAGAGGTAACTCCGTTAAGGATCTTGGCCGAAGTAAAAACGGATCAGGGAATTGCCGCTACCCACAGGCTCTGGAAAACAACAATAAACAAAACTGCAGATAAAAGATTCATATTTTATCTGGATGTGATCCAGGAGCATATCCGTAGCATAGCAAAAGATCTTTCCATGAATCTTCAGGGAGTACCGCTGATTATTTCGGGAATGGCTTCGTCTTCCATCGGAATGATGAATCTGCCTTATGGGCAACTTCCGTTTCATACGAGCGGCAAGGGAATTAGAACAGAATATTTTCCGGCTGGCGAAACTTTTGAGCATCCTATGCTTTTGATTTCGGGGGTGCAAAGTAAGAACGATGTGATGAGGGGCGAAGAAACACAGTTGATAGGCACCTTAATCCATGTAGAAGATAAAAATGATAACCTCTTATTTCTTTTCCCCGGTACACATTCAAAACATATTAAAGTGAGTGAAGGTCAGGTACGAGATTTCAGGACTTATATGACCGGAGAATATTTTGAACTGCTATCCCGAAAAAGCATTCTATCATCAAACGTAGATTCAGAAGGAGAACCGGATCAAAAAAATATGGAAGTTTTTAAGCTGGGAGTAGAGCAGGCACTTCAAACGAATCTACTGCATGCGAGCTTCCTGGTACGCACCAACGAACTTTTCGGGAAAATGACGAAGAAAGAGAACTTTCATTTTCTAAGTGGACTGCTCATAGGAGCAGAGCTAAAGGAACTTCTGAAGGAAGATGATTCAAAAATATATCTGTGTTGTAGTTCAAACCTGAAATATTTGTATGAAGAAGCCTTGAAGAAGCTGGGTGTCACGAGCACCAACGTTTTACCTGCCCGGCTGGTAGACGAGGCTGTTATAAAGGGACAATTAGAAATATTTAATAAATTGAAAATTCATGGATAATTCATTTTCATGGGAATTGTTCGAGAGGATACCGATCATTGGAATTTTGAGGAACTTTCCCTTCAGCCAAATAGAAAGTATGTCGGAATGTTATGCCCGCGCAGGATTGACAAATTTAGAGGTTACCATGAATTCTAAAAATGCAGTTGAAACGATTTCTTTTCTAAAAAACAAGATGCAAGGCCGGTTAAACATAGGTGCAGGAACCGTTTGTACTATGGAGGACCTGGACCGGGCGCTGGAAGCGGGTTCGGAGTTTATAGTAACTCCAATTATTGAAGAAAAGATTATTCAGGAGTGTGTGGAGAATTCGATCCCCGTCTTTCCGGGAGCTTATACACCTACCGAAATTTATAAAGCGTGGAGCCTTGGTGCCAGTATGGTGAAGGTTTTTCCTGCTTTTAAACTCGGACCTGATTATATAAAACAGGTGCTGGCTCCGCTCAACCAAATTAAACTTTTACCCACCGGCGGAGTTTCTATTGAAAATATGGAGGATTTTTTCCGCGCCGGGGCGAAGGGAGTTGGGGTCGGAAGTCAGCTCATACCCGGGGATTTGGTTGACAAAAACGAATGGGAATTGTTAAGTCTGCATTTTTCCAAATTTATTAATAAATACAAAACAATTTCAGATGAAGATTAGAAGTTTCGAATTGTTCCAGGTACCACCCCGCTGGTTATTTTTAAAGATTGAAACCGATGAGGGAATCGTAGGCTGGGGAGAACCGGTAATAGAGGGAAGGGCGGCAACGGTCAAAGCAGCTGTGCAGGAACTAATGCATGGATTGATTGGAAAAGATCCAATGAACATTGAAGATCACTGGAATACAATGTACCGGGGCGGATTCTATAGGGGTGGGCCAATCCTTATGAGCGCAATTGCAGGAATTGATCAGGCTTTGTGGGACATAAAGGGTAAATTTTATAACGCTCCCGTATATCAGCTATTAGGTGGAAAAGCCAGGGATTCTATAAAGGTGTATTCCTGGATTGGTGGCGACCGACCTGCAGATGTAGGGAAGGCCGCCAAAGAGATGGTATCCCGGGGTTTTTTGGCTTTGAAAATGAATGCAACAGAAGAATTGCAATATCTGGACTCCTACGCGAAAGTAGACCAGGCAATAGAAAGAATTGCCGCGGTACGGGAAGCAGTGGGTCCCGAAATAGGGATTGGAATCGATTTTCACGGCCGGGTGCATAAGCCAATGGCAAAGATTATAGCAAAGGGAATAGAGCCTTATCGCCCCATGTTTATTGAAGAACCCGTATTACCCGAAAATAATGAAGCGCTGCGGGAGATAGCACAACATGTCTCCACTCCTATAGCCACGGGAGAAAGGATGTTTTCGAAATGGCAGTTTAAAAATCTGTTGAAGGATGGCTATGTCGATATCATTCAACCGGATCTTTCTCATGCCGGCGGTATCACAGAATGCAAGAAGATCTTCTCAATGGCAGAGGCGTTTGATGTGGCTGTAGCGCCTCATTGTCCTCTTGGCCCTATTGCCCTCGCATCCTGCCTGCAGGTCGATGCGACCTGCCACAATGCATTTATTCAGGAGCAGAGCCTGGGAATTCATTACAATCAGGGGAGTGACTTGCTGGATTATCTGGAAGATAAGGAGATTTTCGATTATGAAAACGGTTATGTCAAAATCCCGGAAGGTCCGGGTTTAGGTTTAAAAATAAATGAAGACCATGTTCGAAAAATGGCTGAGAAAGGGCACAATTGGAAGAACCCTTTGTGGAGGCATAAAGATGGTAGCATAGCTGAATGGTAATATGATGGATAACACAATCTACTTATTAATAATTGCATCTCTTTCAATTTTATTACTGCTTGTTCTGGTAATGAGGTTAAAAGTACACGCTTTTATCTCTTTGTTGCTTGCTAGTGTTTTTGTGGGCCTGGCCACAGGGATGCCTTTTATGGAATTAATCGCGAGCCTTCAGAAGGGAATGGGTGACATTCTTGGTTTTATTGCAATTGTGGTCGGTATGGGAGCCATTCTGGGAAAACTTCTGGAGCAGTCAGGAGGGGCCCAGACGCTGGCTTATTTTATAATCAATGCCTTCGGAAAAAAAAGATCCAATTGGGCATTGATGCTTACCGGATTTATTGTTTCTATACCTGTATTTCTTGATGTTGGGTTCATCATACTGGTGCCTATTGTATATGCTTTAGCCAATCGATCAGGATTATCCCTATTACATTTCGCGATACCACTATTGGCAGGAATGGCTGTTGCTCATGCTTTTATACCTCCGACTCCGGGACCCGTGGCTGTAGCACAAATCCTGGATGTGCCGCTGGGGTGGATGATTGGATTTGGAGTTGTAATAGGCTTTCCAACTGCGGTGGTGGCAGGACCTGTCTTCGGAAATTTTATTGGAAAGAAGATAAAAGTGGATACCCCCGATTTTATTGATGCTACAGAAAAGAAAATAGAAGAAACCAAAAAAGATTTTTGGGTGATTCTTTTTATCATCATTTTGCCCATTTTCCTGATCCTTCTCGCAACGACCTCGGATATGCTAGTCGGGGGAGGAAATTTGAGCGGAGACAATTTTGCGGTTGGATTGCTTCAGTTTTTAGGACATCCCTTTATAGCATTGACCATTGCCACCCTTGTGGCTTCTTATTTTTTAGGTTTTAGAAAAGGTTTTAATGCAAAGCAATTACTGGAATTTTCAGATAAAGCACTGGCTCCGGCTGGATTGATCATTTTGATTACCGGGGCCGGTGGAATGTTTAAGCAAATCCTTGTAGAGAGCGGTGCGGGAGAAGCCCTTGCCGAAATATTTATAACCTATAATGTAGCGCCAATCACGATGGCCTATTTACTGGCGGTTATTATAAGAGTTATACAAGGTTCAGCTACTGTAGCCATGGTCACTTCAGCAGGTATGATGGCGCCGGTGATCTTGCAACTCGACCTTTCCGACCCCACAAAAGCTTTAATAGGACTTTCTATAGCTGCGGGAGCAACAATTCTTTCTCATGTCAATGACAGTGGCTTTTGGCTGGTGAAAAAATATCTTGGATTGACGGAAAAGGAAACACTTCAATCCTGGACAATGATGGAAACTATCATCTCGGTTGTTGGTTTTATTCTAATCGTAGGAATTTCATTTTTTGTGCCGTGATATGAGTGTACAATAAATCCAATTCAGAAAAGCTTGTTAGTCAATTTATCTTTAGTTTCCCCTTTAAAAAGGCTTTCAGGTACTTTTCCGTAGTATAGTAGTTCTTCATCGTACCCGGTTTCAGGGTATGCACCATACTTTCGTTATGATAGGTAACAAGCTGCATTAAGGTTTTGTGCTACTCATCCTCCCCGAGAAAACGTTTTTTAATGGCATCGGGAGTAATGACTTTAAGTTCGTTCAACAATTGCTTGTAACAATCGAGCAACTGCGCGTGCACTTCATCCAGATAAGCGTTGAGCCGGTGGCTGTCGGGGGAGTTCACCAGGTGGGGTGAATTCAGGTGAATACAAACGATACTAATGCTATGACTAAAAACAAAAAAGCATTGAAAATCAGCTGATTTTCAATGCTTTTGATACTGAAAAGTCGGGGTGACTGGACTCGAACCAGCGACCACACGCACCCCATGCGTGTACGCTACCAACTGCGCCACACCCCGATATCCCTTTGTTTGTAAAACAAAATAAAGAACGCTTGCTTTAATTCTGCGCGAATATACAGAAAAAATATAAAGTGGAAAACATAAAAGATAAACAAAAATTAACTCTCGTTCTTACCGTATTGATTATGTGTTTCTTCAAAGAAAAACAAGTAAAAACGGGCATTCCGATAGGGGAGCGCCCGTTGTGTACTGCTTATTTTTGATTTCGTTCTTTAAAGGCGTCGAACTCTGATTTGGTTTCTCTTCGCGGCCAGAAATTATTCCCGGTTTCCACATCTGCGGTTTCTTCTTTCGGGTCTATTACAATCTGAGTAATTTCTTTGTTTGTAGCAATGACTTTAGATACTTCCTTATCGTTTTTTCTCCAAAGTTCCACGGGATACTTTACAGTTTTTTTACTGCCGTCGGCATAAGTGTATTCCGCGATGAGCGGCATCGGCATTCCTCCCGGTTTCTCGAATGTTATTTCGAAGAAATACTTCGGTTGTTTTAGTTTGGCCCGTTCTTCGGGGGTGAAATTATCGAGGATATACTGATTCAGGGGGGTAGAATGGTCTAGTATACTCCCGTTTTTTAAGTCATCGCTATAATTTTCACCTCCTTCTTCTGCCAGATACACCAGGGGGGCGTTCGCAGGAATATTACGGGCGGCCATGATTTCCTTAACCTGGTTACTCGGTTTTGAGGACACATAGTATTTTTTCACCTCCTTAATACCTATATCCACATAATCGGTGGTATAGAACCAGCCCCGCCAGAACCAGTCGAGTTCTACGCCGGAAGCGTCTTCCATAGTGCGAAAGAAATCTTCGGGGTTAGGGTGTTTGAACATCCAGCGCTGCGCATAGGTTTTAAAGGCATAATCAAAAAGTTCGGGCCCCATAATGGTTTCTCGCAATATAGTGAGCCCGGCTGCCGGTTTTCCGTATGCATTATTTCCCAGTTGGTAAACGTTTTCCGGGTTACTCATAATAGGGGCAATGAAATTCTCGTCCCCCTTCATATAGGTTACCATAGTGGAGGGCTTTCCACGCCTGGATGGGTAGTTTTCCATAAAATCCTGCTCAGTGAGGTATTGTAGAAAACTGTTGAGACCTTCGTCCATCCATCCCCATTGACGCTCGTCGGAATTAACGATCATGGGGAAGAAATTATGCCCGACTTCATGGATAATAACACTTATCATTCCGTATTTCACCCTGTCCGAATACGTACCATCTTCATTAGGCCTTCCGTGATTCCAGCAGATCATAGGATATTCCATGCCCTGGTTCCTGGCGTGTACGGAAATGGCTTTGGGATATGGGTAATCAAAGGTGTGATCGGAATAGGACTTGAGCGTATATGCCACTACTTTGGTAGAATACTCTTCCCACAAAGGATTTCCTTCTTTAGGGTAAAGGGATTCGGCCATCACGGTTTTGTCCCCGATTTTCACGGCCATAGCGTCAAAAATATATTTTCTGGACGTGGTAAAGGCAAAATCTCTGACATTCTGTGCCTTGAATTTCCAGGTGTTTTTCTTATCGGAGAACGATTTTTCTTTGATTTCCGCTTCTTCCTGGGTGACCACTATTACCGGTTTGTCGAAGGACTTGGCAGCTTCTTCGTAACGTTTCATCATATCTTTGGTGAAAACGTCTTTACGGTTTTGCAGTTCCCCGGTGGCTTCCAGCATATGATCTGCAGGGACGGTAATATTTACTTCATAGTTCCCGAAAGGGAGGGCAAATTCCCCGCTTCCCCAGAACTGGTAGTTCTGCCAGCCTTCATAATCGTTATATACTGCCATCCTCGGAAAAAATTGTGCTATGACATAGGTATTATTACCGTCTTTCGGGAAGTGTTCATAGCCGCTCCGCGCCCTGTTTGTCACGTGATTGTTTACATTATACCACCATTTGATAGCAAAGGATATTTTTTGCCCCGGTTGCAACGGTTTGGGCATGTCAATACGCATCATGGTATAGTTGATGGTGTATGGAAGAGCATTTCCCCTGGCATCTTTTACATATTCTATATTAAAGCCTCCGTCGAAAGGCTCCTTCAGGTATTTGTCCGTAAACCGGTCCGGGGTTTCGGCCGGCGAAAGGTTTTCACTGTCCTTATCCAGGGCGGGAGAAGTTTTAGAACGGATATTCTGATCGAGCTGTACCCAAAGGTATTCCAGTTTGTCCGGTGAATTATTGGTATAGGTTATGGTCTCTTCCCCGTATAATTTCTGATTCTTATCATCGAGCTCTATATCCATCTTGTAGTCTGCCTGTTGCTGGTAATACGCAGGCCCGGGGGCACCGGATGCGGTACGGAACATATTGGGTGTGGTAAATTCCTGGTACATCTGGCGGAATTTATTTGTATTGACATGCTCCTGTTGTTTTGGTTCTTTTTGGGCATATGTCCCGGTGGACAAAGACAGGGCCAGTAAAAAGGAAAAGAGTGATTTAACTGAATTCATACCTGAGTTGTGTTAGTAAATGGAACAAAGTTGCAAATTAAATGTTTTTTGAAGAAAGTTATTATTTACGGTTGAATTTTAACGTACACCGGTCATCATCTTTTAGCAATAAAAAACTTTTCCTGGTATCCCCGGAACGTATGTGTACAATATTCTGTTGTTCCGGATAGGTTTCGTATAACAGTTTGTTTTCAATTTCTATGGAAGAGGGAAGGGGAGTACCCGGGATTTCGAGATATGAAACCACCATGTCGTCTTTGTATTCTTTACCTATAAATCGGAATTTTCCCGGTTTCCCGTTTACCCTGATTATAAATTTTCCGTTGTAATATTTTTCCAGGTAATCATCTGTCTCAGGATGTTCCCTGGAAGTGGCCAGTCCGGATTTTATACCATACCGGGCGTCTATGGTCTTTTCCAGGTCGTCTGCAAAAACCCGGGAAACAACCTGTATGGCATGTGACTTTTCATCGTAGTTTACATCTGTAGTACTGACGTAAAATTTATGCATGCCTATAAAAGCCAGCAGGGGCAGTAAAAGAAAAAGAGCACTGATTTTTTTAATAATACGCATTGTACAGAATTTCAATTCAGGGTTCGGGCAGGTTAATCTTTTGAAGTCGGGGAGGGGGTGTTTATTTTTACATAGGTTTTCGCATGTTTTTGTAAAAACTGTTGCAAGAACATTTTATTATTTAAATCCGGAATTTGATGATATCCGATCTGGACCGAACAAAAGTATAAAAAATCGTATATTTTTTCTTCGGGAATGCCGAGAGAAATAAAAAAATCATTGTCGAAACCGTTATGAATTCCTTCAAGTTTTGCTGTTTCCTGTTCCTTCCGCTGCCTGTCCTTCAACATTTTGGTTCGTCCTGAAAAAGCGTTTATTATAGGGTCAATGGAGAACGCAAGTCCATGAAAATTCCAATCTGTGGCTGTATACAATTTTCTTTCTGTCTGTGTGCGTGGAATAACATGAGCATTTGGGAGGTTCAGAGTCATAGCGTTAATACTATCTGTTTTTGTCCTTTTGAGATCCGTTACCAAATTTCCGGACATGTTTTTCACAATTACTTCGTCCAGTTCTGCCACCTTCTCTTCCGGTTCTACGATAAGAAATGAGGCACTCAAAACCTGTTTATCCACAACAACCATTTTTTTCCAAAATTGAACAGCAGAAAATGCCAGGGTATCTCCCGAGTTTACGGGAATGGAAAAGTATCCTTTACCATCTGTTATTGTTGCCTTCCCCCTTGTTTTATTGATAACATGGATTCCTTCCGTATCCTGGGACTCGCTTTTTATTTTTCCCTTGAGAACAATGGTCTGGGAAATGGAAAGATTAATGGACAAAGGGATGAAAAACAGAAAAAGGATAGTCACCTTTTTTATTTCAGAGATTTTTCCCTGCATTTTTTTGTCTTTTTGCATGTCACGGATTAAGGCTGTGTTTTTATGGGACTCTGCCGGTTTTCCAAGAGATACTGTCTTGCCATCCTTTTTAAGGAATCTGTAAGCACTATGAGATCGGGATTATTTTTAATATGGTGATAATTTCCTTGTCCTTGGCAATAGTGAAGAAAATCGTATATTTTATCTTCTGGAATTCCAAACTCTATGAATATGCGATCCTGGAGTAAATTCCGTATTTCTTCTATCTTTTGTGTTTCGCTCTCTAGCTGCAGGCGTTTTTTAAGCATCCTGGTTCGTCCGCTTATTGCATTTATAATAGGATTGAGCGGTATAAAACCCCCGCCGGTGGTCGCTTCGTTTAACCTGCGTTCGGTTTGTGTGGGGAGTCGTTTGGTAGCATTGGGCAAGCCCATATGAATAGCTGTAACACTATCTGTTTTAATTCTCCGGAGATCGGTGATCAGGTTTCCGGTAAGGTTTTTTAAAACCACTTCATCCAGTTCTGTCACCTGCTCTGTGAGATGTATGATGAATGAGGGCGCTGCCAGGATTTCGGATGTAACAACAATTTCTTCTTTCCGGTACTGTACGGCAGAGAATAAAATGGTATCTCCTTCCTGCGTCGGGATATCAAAGTACCCATAGGCATCGGTAATCGTGGCGGATTCACGGGTTTTATTTATGACATGAACCCCCGTGACATCCGAAAACGTACTTTCCACCTTTCCTTTTAATCTGCTTTGGGCGTGGACACCATACAGGGAAAACGGCAAAAGCAGGAGCAAAACCTTATTTTTTCTCGATTGTTGCAATACCTGTAGTTATGGGTCCTATGTTATGTACTCTTTGTGAACAAAAAAGCGAACTATTCTTCTTTCTTCAGGCTTTGCCGATAGTTTTCACTTTGTTGTACGAGAAACTCTATAAGTTCAAATTCGTTATCTTTACGCAGGAGAGATTGTCTTGGTATCCTGTCATCGCAATAGTAAAGAAAATCGTCTATTTTATCCTGGGGGATTTTCAGATCTGCCACGAAAAAATCATCATTGTACACCTGGCGCAGTACTTCACTTACCTTAAGTTGTCTTTTGGGGCCTTCACCTTCCTGCTCAGACAGGAATAGAGCCTTGAATATGTTTACAAAGTTGACACCATTTTGCAAATGATGTTCCGGGGTGGCCATATTTTCGGCATTAGAGGAATAATCCTGTTCGTAATCGAATTTCTTGAATTCCTCTCCTTTCAGTTCCAGGAACTTCTCTTCGTTATCCGGAGTTACCACTACTTCATCCAGCTGGTTAACTCTCTCGTTTACTTCTACCACCAGGCGATTATTGTTTAATATACTGTCATTTATCTGTATGGTCTTTAACCGGTAGTTTACAGCGGAGAATGCAAGATTGTCCCCTGATTTTACATAAATCTCGAATTCACCGTCCTTATTGGTGATCGTAGCTCTTTCCGTATCGATGTTTATGACGTTCTGATTCGGAACGTTAGTGTTTTTGTATAATACTTTTCCCCGGAGAATGATCCTGTCATCGTCTTGAGCGTAGGTTGTTAAGGTACAGATCAGTATCAGAATAAAAAATATTTTTCGCATAGGGTCATTTTGTTTTTTCACTTTTCCTGCCTGTCCGTACCTGTAAAAGTAACCGGGAGATTTCCTTTTGTGCGGTAGGCAGATATTTTTCGTCCGGATAAAGAAAACACAAGATTACCGGAAAAAAAACAACAGGGCAATTAAAATTTTGTTAAATACAACCTGTGGCGCATTTCAAAGGAAGATTGGCCTGACAGAGAAAATCTCTTAAAATGCGGAACGGATTAAATACAATATTTAAATTTACAAAAAATCCAGTTAACCATAATACGAAAACATCCGGATGAAGAAACTTATCATAGCCAGCACTTCAACGATTCATGGCGGTACATATTTATCTTATATTTTACCACATCTAAAAGATTTTTTTGCGACAACCGATGAGATCCTTTTCATCCCTTACGCCCGTCCGGGGGGAATTACTTATGATGAATATACGGAAGTGGCCCGTAAAGGCTTCGGAAAGATAGGGAAAAGGGTAAGAGGGATCCATACTTTTGAGGACCCGAAGGAAGCTATCCGGGAGGCTAAAGCGGTATTTACCGGCGGAGGAAATACCTTTCTGCTGGTGACACAGTTGTATAAAAACGAGATCATGCAGCCTTTACGACAAGCGGTCCTTGGCGGTACTTTATACTTCGGTACAAGTGCAGGGGCCAATATAACGGGGCTCACGATGCAGACGACTAATGATATGCCTATTATTTATCCACCAAGCTTTAAGACGCTGGGACTGGTATCCTTTAATATAAACCCACACTACCTGGACCCGGATAACGGGAGCAAGCATATGGGGGAAACGCGCGAAACCCGTATAAGGGAATTCCATCGCATTAATACCCAGCCCGTTATAGGCCTTCGGGAAGGTAGCTGGCTGGAGGTTTCCGGAGATGACATTGTTCTGAAAGGGGAACTTTCCGCCAGGATATTCGAGCAGGATAAAGAAGCATACGAACTTGAAAGTGGCAGTAAAATACCGTTCGGGCTGTTCTAATGAGAAAACACTTTCAGCCCGATAATGGAGAGGATAAGTGTAGTTATAAAGAACAATCTCCAGAAGTCGGCGGGTTCCTTAAAAAATAACATTCCCACTAACACGGTACCTACGGCACCTATGCCGGTCCATACGGCATAGGCTGTACCTATGGGTAAGACCTGCGTGGCCCGGTAAAGGAGGTACATACTAAGGGAAAGGGAGAGGAAAAACCCGGTTATCCACCAATAGGAGGCAGATCCGGCAGTCTCTTTGGCCTTTCCCAGGCAGAAGGTGAAACCTACTTCAAAAAGACCGGCTATAATAAGAGTTAACCAATGCATATGGAGTATTGTAAATTATAGAAAATAATATTTATTCTTGTTTTTTTATGATCTTCACTTCGAAAATCTTATCCCAGTTTTTTCCGGTAACAAAGAAGGAATCATTTTTTGGGTGATATGCTATGCCGTTTAATACATTGAGATCTCTGTGTTGGGTGACTTTATCTTTTAGTCCTCGAAAATCAATAACGCCTTCAATAGCCCCGGTTTTAGGATTAATAATCATCACTCCATCTTTCTGCCATGTATTGGCGTATATCTTACCATTCGCGAATTCCAGTTCGTTGGCACGGGAAAAGACAGAAGTATTGGTAACAATTTCAATGTGGTCTTTTTCTTCCAGGGTCTCGGGGTCCAGTATCCATATTTTTTCGGTGCCGTCACTTTTGTAGATCCGGGTGCCGTCATTACACAATCCCCAGCCCTCTTTACTACTGCCATAAGGAAAATCTTTTATCTTATTGAATTCCATGTCATAGATGAAGCCGATATTGGCTTTCCAGGTAAGCTGGTATATTTTGCGGTTCATAATGGTAAGCCCCTCCGCAAAGTACATGGAATCCAGGCTTGTTTTTTTCAGAATTTCCCCGGTGTGATAGTCAATTTTCCGCAGGGATGACTGTCCCCGTCTCCCGGTGCTTTCATAGAGCGTATCATTGCGAAATTCCAGTCCCTGTGTAAAGGCTTTGCTGTCGTGCGGATATTCATTCAAAACGGTATAGGCGTATAATTCAGGTGCGTTTTCGGCAAGAACAGCTATCTGTTTTGATATTTTATCCGATTTTCCTTCATAATAAACCGTTGCTTCCAGGTTACGGTGCCCCAGATGGATTCCGGTAAAAGTCAGGTTACCTTCATCCGTATCCATTTTTTCGCCGTCAATGCTGTAGGCCACGGAATCAATTTCTATTTTTTTCCTGTTTTTTATGGTTGCCTTGACCTTCTGGTTGTATTGCACCTTATCCAGTCCTTCTCCGAGTTGTATGGAAAACTTTTTTGTAGAAGCCTTCTCTCCGTTGCAGGCCATGAACAAACAAAACAGTATATTGACAATTAACCACTTGAACATTTTCATGAAAGTTTATTTAAGACATGGCAATTTATTCAATAAAATTAAGATGGTAAAACCTTTGGCAAAATATAAAAAAGAAGTACCTTTGCACCCGGCAAGTCCTACACGACCAGCTCCTGCAGAATCCCCCAGGGTGGGAACGCAGCAAGGGTATGCGGTCGTAGCGGTGCGATGTAGGTAGCTTGCCTTTTTTTGTACCCAAAAGTTTCCTTTTTCGGAGATTGGAGAGCCTTCACAAAAGTTCCGGTTTGCGTTAAAATTGTTTGCCGGTTTTCTTTTATAAATTCCTTGTATCTTTTTAATTTTGCACCATGAATTTGCCATCAAAAAGCAACTTTGTCAGGAACGGATTAATTTGGTCTTTGTTTTTAATCCATTTTATCTTTTTATTCATTATTTTAATAGAATACAAAGCTCCTGTTTATGTTTTGGCTTTTATCGGGATTTTACTGCTTATCATGCTTTTTTCCTACCTGAAGTCACCTTTGCACATAGACGGATTTGATTATGATTCCTGGCGTCTTGTGCTTTGGGTTCCGGCAGGGGCCCTGGTCGCTTTTGTTTTAAATCAGAAACTGGAACTGGGCCCGGTTCTGGGGGGGTCCGTCACGGGTTTTGCGGGATCTTTTATACCTCATCTTAATAAACGTTCGATTTACTTATCGCGATTGCCGGAGGTGATTTACTGCGGGGCTTTCATCGGGATGTCCGCGCCAAAGGTAGCAAACGGATTTATGTTTGTTGTGATTGCCGGAATTATAACGTCCATTTTCCTGATGCTTTCCAAAAACTTTTTACATGGTATAGGAGGGAAATTGGGAACACTTGCTTTTTTAGGTGTGGTTATCGCTTCATTTATTTACCAATTACTGAATTTATGGAGCTTTTGGTATTAATAATAACAGCGCTGACAGGGGCATTAGCCACGTATTATTGCTGTAACCGTTTCGGATGGTCGCCAGTGCGTTCTTCGGCTATGCTGAGCATGGTTGTCGCCTTGTTTTTTAAAATATTTCCGGACGTTCTTTCGCAGTACCTGACGGAAACTATCCCCTTTGTTTTTATCGGGGCCACTTTTGTGGGGATGGTATCGGCAAGGCAAACCACGAGTTATTTCGGTATTAGTCTGGCAGCTGTTATTTACAGTATCATCCTGTTGAATATGAGCGATTATTTCCAGGGTTACGGAGGTGCTTTGGGAACAACGGCCTGTGTAGCTCTCCTGGTGGTGTTGAGTTCCCGTTATCTTAAATCAGATAAAAAAGTCTATGTAGGAACCAGGAAAGTATGGAAACAGGTTAAAAAACCGATGCGGAAGGGATAGTTTTGTAGGTGTATAGTCCTCACGGATCGGAAGCTGCCCGTCTGATAATTAGTGATTCTTAAACAGGGTTTATTTTTGTTTTTTCAGGAGTTTTTAACTTAAAAAAAGTATCTTCGTTTGCTGATTCCGATAGGGAATAAAAATATTTCATGTCAAAAGTAGTTCTAATCACCGGAGGGTCTTCTGGCATTGGTAAATGCATAGGAGAGTTTCTCATAACCAAAGGATATAAGGTTTACGGCACCAGCAGGAATCCGCAAAAGGTAACAGGTTCTGTTTTTCCTTTGCTTAAGATGGATGTCAGGGAAAGGGAAAGTATTGATGAAGCCGTGAAAATCCTTATAAATACCGAATCGCGCATTGATGTCCTGGTGAACAATGCCGGAGTGGGGATTACGGGGCCTTTGGAAGAAACCCCGGATGCGGAGATGCTCAATAACTTCGAAACCAATGTTTTTGGCCCCCTGCGGGTTATAAAGGCTGTACTTCCGCATATGAGAGAGCAGGGGAAGGGGCTTATTATCAATGTCACTTCTATTGCAGGATATATGGGACTGCCTTATCGCGGTATTTATTCTGCCTCGAAAGGGGCCCTGGAATTGATTACGGAAGCATTGCGTATGGAGATCAAAGCCTTTGGTGTGCAGGCCGTAAATGTCGCCCCGGGTGATTTTGCAACCAATATTGCTGTCGGAAGGTATCATGCCCCGGTTATACAAGGTTCGCCTTATGAAAAAATATACGGCAATACCCTGGAGATGATGAACGATCATGTGGATTCGGGAGGAGATCCGGAAGAAATGGCGAGGGCGGTATATCGTATTATGCAACAAAGATCACCGGCTGTTCATTACAAGGTAGGGGCTTTTAAGCAAAAGTTGTCTATAGTCTTGAAACGGGTTTTACCGGATAAAACATACGAAAAACTACTGATGAACCATTATAAATTGTAGCTTTGTAGTCCTTGTTACTATAAGTTTTTTTTGCAATATGGACAACGATCAGACCAGAATAAATGAAAATCCAACATATTAAAATTTAAACGATGAAGTTTTTTATAGACACTGCCAATCTGCAACAGATCGAAGAAGCACAGGCACTGGGCGTTCTCGATGGAGTTACCACCAATCCTTCCCTTATGGCCAAAGAAGGTATTACAGGGAGAAACAATATTCTGAAACACTACGTGGATATATGTAATATTGTGGAGGGTGATGTTTCCGCCGAAGTGATTGCTACCGATTTTGAAGGTATGATAAAAGAAGGAGAGGAACTGGCAGAGCTGCACCAGCAGATCGTGGTAAAAGTTCCCATGATAAAAGACGGGATAAAAGCTATAAAGTACTTTACAGATAAAGGAATCCGGACCAATTGTACATTGGTATTCTCTGCCGGACAGGCCCTGTTGGCAGCTAAAGCCGGTGCAGCATATGTTTCCCCGTTTATCGGAAGACTGGACGATATTTCTACGGACGGGTTGAACCTTATTGCCGAAATACGCCAGATCTATGACAATTATGATTTTTCAACCGAGATACTGGCTGCATCTGTTCGTCACACTATGCATGTTATCGATTGTGCGAAAATAGGGGCAGATGTAATGACCGGGCCTTTGTCTTCTATTACCGGATTGTTGAAACACCCGTTGACGGACATAGGTCTGGAGCAGTTTCTCAAAGACTACCAGAAAGGAAATTCTTAATTATCACGGAAATTCAGCCGGACAGAGGCGGGTTTTCTGTGGATGCTATAACGTATACGGCGAGGCTGGAGTTTTTTCAGCTTCGCTTTTTTATTGGTCTTATCCCGGATCGTTATGATTCTCTCAACAGGCTGATAGGCCGATAACAGAATTTTAACCCATTACCGCTTTGGCCAGCAATTCGAGTGATTTCAGTTTTTTGTCGTGATTTGCAGAGATGAGTTGAACGATGATCTCGTCGGCACCGAATACTTCCTGGACAATTTTCAATTCCCGTGCTACGGTTTGCGCGTCCCCGACAAAAAATCTGGGAGGTTGTCCGGGGTCCGAAAGCCGTTGGGCCAGTTCGGAGCTTTTCAATAATTCCAGGGCTTCTTCTTCTGTACGCAATCCGTCCTTTATATTTCCCCGGTGAAGCTGTTGCAGGAAATACTGTGCAGGGGCCGATAATTCTACAGCCAGTTGTTCGGTTTCATGTGCGTAAATGCTGAGTGACAGTAAAAGCCTGGGGTGTTGCTGTCCGTAAGTTTTATCGGAAGGCTGAAAGAGGTTTTTGTAAAGTCTGGTGATATAGTGCGCTTGCGAAGGGTTTATAAATGCGGCAAAGGTGTAAGCTAATCCTAATTTTGCTGCTGCCCTGGCGCTCCATTCGCTGGAGCCAAGCAGAAAGATCTCCGGTAAAGCATCGTCACTGAATACTTTTACTTCGTTAAAGGGATGATCTCCGGAAAAATCATCTGCCAGCCAGGAAAGCAGTTCTGCCAGTTGTTCCATGGAGTCGTTGGTGGTCTGGCGGTAAGAACGGTTGCGCTGCAGGGCAAGGTCAGAGTAAGGGCCGGTTGTCGCCCGCCCTATACCGAGGTCTATTCTTCCGGGAAACAGTTCGGTAAGTGTAGAAAATATTTCCGCGACTTTAAAAGGGCTGTAGTGATTGAGCAATACAGCTCCCGAACCCACGCGGATATTCCTGGTTGCCGATGCTATGGCGGGTATGAGTGCTTCCGGGGCACGCCCGGCAAAATGCCCGGAATTATGATGTTCCGCCACCCAAAACCTTTTAAAACCTAGGTCTTCGGTGAATTTGGCTGTCTCTATGGTTTTATGTAAGGCCTCGTGGCGGGTGCCGTTATAGGGTACAGGGGATAAGTCTAAATAGGATACGTCCATGATTATTTTTTGTTGATACAAAATTATTTTACTTTTACTATATAAAAAATAGCAGTTACCCAAAGGATAGTAATGAAACAGGAAAAAGTTATACCCAAAAAGGAGCAGTTTAAGGAATGCATCCACAGTTTATACCCCATACGCGATGCGCTGGAGGTACTAGGGGGGAAGTGGCGGATACAGATACTCATTGCCATACGCACAGGTAATTATCGTTTTACGGCCATACAAAGGGCTATAGAAGATATTTCGCCACGCATTTTATCCAAAGAATTGAAAGTATTGCAGGATAACCGTTTAATTGTCCGGGAAGTCTCCAATACCTATCCGGTAGTTATAACCTACAAATGGTCTGCACATGCGGACAGTATAGCTCCTATTATCAAAGCCTTGAACGACTGGGGTATTTATCATCGAAAATTCCTTTTCGGCGATAGAAAGCAGTAAGGCTGTTGCAGGGTGGGAGCTGTTTGCGATTGCTGGTTTAATTTAAGGAATTCAGAATGTTGCGGAATTCCGGGCTTTGGATATAGGTGAAAGCATTGATGATGTTATTCTTTTCATCCACTACGATCACTTTGTTCAGGTTGTTTACGGTAAGCTCTTTGCTGATGCTCTCCCGTTTGAGGGAGAGGTATTGTTCTTCCTGGCGCAGACTGTTCAGGGTAATGGCTTCCATCCATTTATCATAATCTTCATTGAGACAGATACCAACAAAATTCACCATAGGATATTCTTTCTGAAGGCTGCCTACGTACTTGTTAATATACTTGGAATGCCCCTTCTGAAATATTGTCCAGAAATAAACTACCGTATTTTTGTTATGGCATACCCGGTTCAGGTCGGTATTGTTCCCTTGCCGGTCTACGAGTTGTAATGCCGGAATATGTGCCCCTTTTTGAAGCTTTTGGATATTGGTATAAAGAGATTCAATCTCTTCCATATATTTATTATCTCCATCGAGTTCCAGAAACTTGTCCATAAAGAGCTTGTTATTGGCTTCATCCTGGTCTTCGAGGTAATAGGTATAGGCTGTATTACGGAACAGGTGGTCTTTCAATCCCTTTTCCTCTACTTTATTGTCTATAAGCTGTAATTTGTGTATGTAATAGTGTACGGAGTTCTCGATAAAATTTTCTTTACGCGGACATTCTTCGACACACTTACTGTACGCAAGTCCGTTAAAGTGATATACCATAAAATCAAAATACGGTTTATAGTACCTCAGCTCCCTGTCGTTATAATTTACATTATTCCGAAAAGCATAAAAATTATCAGGTATTTTAACCTTGTTTTTCCCGTCAGTACTTTTTAGCCTTTTGTACATATACGGGTAGAATTCCCGGTACCTGTAACTGGGATAATCAATAGAGGCCTTTGCCACATTTTTAGCCGGTTCCGAAAGCCTTTGGGTAACAATAAGATGTTCGTATTGCTCCATTTTCATAGCGCGGAGCGAATCTATTTTACTACTGAATTCAGCCGGTTCCAAATTATAGTAACTGTATATGAGTTTTTGCTCGTCATCGTCCAGAAGATACATTTCTATAAGGAAATTGTTTTTCTCCGCACCTTTGCCGGAGAAGACCAGGGATTCGTCAAAATTAAGCGTGTTTACCCTGGCCAGGACACTATCCCTTCCCTGGATAAATACATACTGGTATTCCGGGAAGTGCCTGAATTTAAAGAGATCACCTTTTTTATCCCGCAATTTTATCCGGAACAAAAAGCGGTTTTCGCTGTTTAATAATGCAGTATCTACGGGTTCGTCATCTCTGTACAAAATGACAATGCTATCACGTGGATTTATGACTTCGCCCCCAAAATAGGCGATGGTATTCTTGGAATTATTACAGCCAATAAAAGGTAATACCAAAAATGCAATCAGCAAGTTCCTCATACAATCCTTTTAAATGTATAGCGCTGAGAACTATACTATTTGTAACAGCAAAGCTAACAAACCTTGGGGTGTTCGCGTGTTAATACCGAGTTAAAAAATGTTTTGAAAAGGGTGGGGGTATACCCTTTGTAATAGTTTACGTTTTGTTACTTTTGCATCGAGTTAAACGAACTTCAAAAATAAAATAAATGTTAACAGTATCAAATCTTTCTGTTCAATTTGGCAAACGGGTTTTGTTTGATGACGTCAACGTCACATTCACCCAGGGCAATTGTTACGGGATTATCGGTGCGAATGGAGCCGGGAAATCGACATTTTTAAAAATTCTTTCCGGTAAGATGGACCCCACTTCGGGCCATATACACCTGGAACCCGGGAAGCGTATGTCTGTATTGGAGCAGGATCACTATGCTTATGATGAGCACCCGGTGCTGGAAACCGTAATACAGGGAAATAAACCGTTATTTGCCATAAAAAAGGAAATGGACGATATCTATGCCAAGGAAGATTTCAGTGATGCCGACGGCGAAAGGGTAGGAGAATTGCAGGTACAGTTTGAGGAAATGAACGGGTGGAGCGCAGACAGTGACGCCGCTGCCCTGCTATCTAATTTGGGGATAGCGGAAGAATTTCATTATACTCCGATGGGGGATATGGACGGAAAGCTGAAAGTGCGGGTACTGTTGGCACAGGCGCTTTTTGGCAACCCGGACGTACTCATCATGGATGAACCTACCAACGACCTGGATTTCGAAACCATAAACTGGCTGGAAAATTTCCTGGCCAATTACGACAATACGGTTATTGTGGTTTCTCACGACCGTCACTTCCTCGATGCTGTTTGTACACATATATCTGATATAGACTTCGGGAAAATAAGTCACTATTCGGGTAACTATACTTTCTGGTACGAAAGTAGCCAGCTTGCGGCAAGACAACGTGCCCAGCAAAACAAGAAAGCAGAGGACAAGGCCAAGGAATTACAGGAATTCATACAGCGTTTCAGCGCTAACGTAGCAAAATCCAAACAGGCCACTTCCCGTAAAAAAATGCTTTCAAAACTGAAGATAGATGATATAAAACCTTCCAGCAGGAGATATCCCGCCATTATTTTTGAACAGGAAAGAGAGGCCGGAGACCAGATACTCCATGTAGAAGGGCTTTCTGCCTCCCTGGAAGGAGAGGTATTGTTCCGGAATGTAGATATCAATCTGGCGAAAGGAGATAAAGTGGCGGTTATTTCCAGGGATTCCAGGGCTACCACTGCTTTTTACGAGATCATTAACGATAAAACAGCGCCAGATTCCGGCAAGTATCAATGGGGGGTAACGACTTCCCAGTCGTATCTTCCGGTGGATAATACGACGTATTTTGATAATGACCTCTCCCTGGTGGATTGGTTACGCCAGTGGGCAAAAACCGAAGAGGAGCGGGAAGAAGTTTATGTACGTGGGTTCCTCGGAAAAATGCTGTTTAGCGGGGAAGAAGCTTTAAAAACAAGCAGGGTGCTTTCCGGAGGTGAAAAGGTACGGTGTATGCTCAGCAGGATGATGATGCTTCGCGCCAATGTACTGATGCTGGACGAACCTACCAACCACCTGGACCTGGAAAGTATCACCGCGTTTAACAATTCGCTGAAAAATTTTAAAGGTACGGTGATGCTCACTACACATGACCACGAATTTGCACAAACAGTGGCCAACAGGATCATAGAACTGACACCCAACGGAGCTATTGACAGGTACCTTACCTTTGATGATTATATGGACGACCCTGCAATCCGTGAACAAAGGGAGAAAATGTATAAGAGGTAATAACAACGACATTCCGGAAGCGGGACAGGTAAAATAGAAAGCACCTGAAGATAGCTTATGCAACCCTTCAGGTGCTTTTTTGTTTGAGGAAATCCGCGATTAAACTGTCTTTGTTATTCTTTGTCCTTTAACTCCGAGGCTTGCCCTTTCCAGTCGTCACGCTTGATCCTCCCGGGGAAGAACTGTATGAGTTCGGTAACTTGGTTCATATCCTCATCCGTGAATCTGCTTACCTGTGCAAAGGTAAAGATGCCTATACTGTTCAGTTTTTCTTCAATGAACGGACCGATGCCGCTTATTTTCTTGAGGTCATCTTTTTCTGTTTCGTCTGCCCTTCCTATACGTTCGAAATTAAGCGGGCTGTCCTGGAGGGTATAGAGTACTCCGCGCCTGTCCCTGGTTTTCCTGGCCTTGATGTTGGAGTTGTTATTGCCAAATGTGCTTTGGGCATGTTTGTTCAGACTCTCCTGGAGCGATTGTTTTTCCGAAAGGCACTCGTCCAGTTGCTTTCCGTATTTTTTAGAACTATGATTTTTCGCAAAGAAATACCCGATAAGGAAACATCCCAGGCATATGATAAACAATACGACGTATTCTATTGCGGCTACCGGTGCTAATTGGTCCATGATCTTTTATTCAGGTTATGGTTAATTCACTTTTATTTCTATCCTCCGGTTTTTCCGGCGGCCTTCCAGGGTATTGTTGCTTTCCAGAGGCTTATGAGGGCCTTTGGACAACACTTCCAGTTTTTCTTCGGGAATACCTGTGCTGACGAGGTATTCCACGACATTTTTTGCTCTTTGCATACCGATCCATTCATTGGCTTCGTCAGACCCCACATTGTCCGTATGCCCGGTAATGACCACCTCTTTTTCAGGATATTTATCCAGGTAGTTTTTCAGTTCTTCTGCATAGGCCTGTAATGTATTATCCGGCTGAAATTTTTCCGATCCGAAATGCGAATACAGTATTTTGTTGGTGATGCCCTCTTCGATCAGGGCGTTTCTGTCTTCCGTGAGGTCCTGGTATTTCAGTTCAACACCACCCTGGTATTGATTTTTGGGATCAAAATTAAAATCTTTACTTGCGGATTCCGAGACTATCCGGTCCGGATTAATTCCGTACGCCATAAAACGCTTTTTGAGCGTCTCTGCCCTGGCCAGTCCGAGCGCTTTTTTCTCTGTTTTATTGTACAGTCCCGTAATTAACAATTCCTTGTCCTGGTTTTTGTTGAGGAAATCAAAGAGCAGTTTTTCGATATTAGCGGATTTGTCGGAAACAATGACCGAATCGGTTCCGGAAATAATGGAAAAATCGTCAAATTGTTCCAGGGCAAAGCCGCTGTCGTACTTTTCGCGGGAGGGGATAGTATCTTTCGGGGATGTTACTACCGTTTTTTTGCCAGGGAAGTCCAGACATAAATTTTTCACATGGCAGGTGTATACCCATGTTCCCAGGGCAGACCACATCAAAAAGAAAATAAAAGCAATGAGAAAATTTTTCATATGATTTATTTTGGTTGCCGTCTCAATTTAGATTCGTGAACGAGTTTTATTTCATCTCCATCTATTTCATAAGCCCATATAGGAGGGTCGAAATCACTTTCAGATAAGGGGGAGTGTCTTGTGAATTCTAAACAATTTTCTTTTAACTTTTCTCTATTCTTTATTTGAATAGCAGGTTTGACATCCTTTTCCGTTAAAGAATCCTCTTTTTCAAAATAGATAAATATAGGCTCTTTCTTATAATAAAATACTCCTTCAAAATAGGAACAATCATTCAGATTGTTCAATGAAATACTGAGCCTTTTTTCCCCTTTATATTTACTAAAAAAAAGACCTATAGCAGAGAATTCTTTTAATTCATGCCTATTGATTAATAGTATAAACTCATCCAATTCTGCCTTGACTTTCTTGCTTAGGACGATTTCTTGATTATTTTTTTCCGCACAGGAAAGAAAAGTCAGCAGAGAAATTAAAAGAATCAAACTGTTCTTCATCATAGTATTATTTTGCACCAAATCCCTTTCTCAGATTTAGAGTTTTAAGCTTTATAAGGGTGATATTGTTTTTTTTGACAAAACCATGTCTGTCATTCGAATATTCTGTTAGGGAATGTTCGCCATTATGGTACATATAGTGTTTTTGATAACCATAGTTTCTAATAAAACGTTCTCTGTAGCCTCTGTCACCACTAATTCCTGTAGGACCATATCCGGAAGGAAATTCATCCCATGGGTCATTATCATCAAAGGGATGGCTGTGAATTTTATACCAGGGAGAAAAACCATCTATCATATCAAAAAAATCAGTGTCCATTTGTACACTACCTAAGTCGTAATTAGAATAAATATAAAAGGTTTCGGATCCCGAACTATCCGAAAAGGCCTGCAATGCCTGCTCCACATCACCGTTATCCGCCATAAATTTAAAGAATGCCAGGGCGGCGCCTTCATCTTCTATGGTGAGCAGCGTCAAATTTTTTATCTTTTCTCTTTTACCCGATCTGACTTCTTCTTTATTGGCTACAAACGTACATTTGGTCATATTCTCCAGGATACTCTGTTTTACCAGTATGGACTTTCCGGTCTTATCGGAGATGAGTTTATGAACAACCTCTCCGCTCTTATCGTAGTGTGTTTTGTTGTCTGCATGACGTATCCTCCCCATGGCATCCATCCGGTAAGTGTCCGGCGGGTCGATCAGGTTTTGGGGGATCATTTCATTGTCGGTAAAAGGTTTATCATCCAATAACGATGGACTGTCCTGTCCGACATTAATAATAAAACTTAACTCTCCGTTATGGCCCATACCGGATAAATCTTCGGACCAATCCAGGGCATCTTCTATTGAACGCACATTAATCTCCATAAAATGTTGGCATTCATTGAACAAAAACCGGGTTCACCTTACTCCGGGATGTCTTAATTTTTGTTAAAAATATAAAATTCTCACAAAAGAGGCAATACCAAATCCGGGGATGTATGACGGATTGCGATCTTTTTATTACAATATCCGGGTGGAATGTTATAAAATTTTGAGATTATTTTTGTTGATCTGAATAATTTTTCATTTAAATTTGCATCAACAAAAGAAGAAATGAATCCTATAGTTTTACATCATCATCATTTTTACACTTGCACTCAGGCGAGGTGATAATGGTATGCATGTAATTCTTTAACCAATATTAAGCCCGTTTGAGTGTATCAAACGGGCTTTTTTTATTTTCATAACCCAGAGTAAAGAAAAATGTAAACGCATCCCGGACCGGGCAAACCAAGAGCAAAAATGAACAAACTAAAAATTGCCATTCAAAAGAGCGGCCGTCTTAATGAAGATTCACTTAAGATCCTTAAAGATTGTGGTATTTCCATAAACAATGGTAACGACCAGTTGAAGGCCGAAGCCTCCGATTTTCCCCTGGAAGTCCTATTTCTCAGAAATTCTGATATCCCGCAGTACCTCAAAGACGGGGTAGTGGATGTAGCTATTGTAGGGGACAACCTGCTGGTAGAAAAAGGGGAAGGGATAGCTGTTGTGGAAAAACTGGGCTTTTCCAAATGCCGGGTTTCTCTGGCTGTTCCCAAGACTTTCGAATACACGTCTGTAAAAGACCTGGACGGCATGCAGATCGCTACTTCTTATCCGAATACGGTAAACGGGTTCCTGGCTTCCAAAGGTATCCGTGCCGATCTTCACCAAATCTCCGGTTCGGTGGAAATAGCACCTAATATCGGTCTGGCCGACGCTATTGTAGACATCGTTTCCAGCGGGAGCACCCTGTTTAAAAACAACCTGAAGGAAGTAGAGGTCATCCTGAAAAGTGAAGCCGTGCTTGCGATATCTCCTGCTATCACCAAAGAAAACAGTGTTATTCTCGACAAATTGTGTTTCCGTATACAATCGGTATTGAAGGCCAGGAATTCAAGGTATATCCTGATGAACGTTCCGAATGACAAAATAGAAGCGGTGGGTAATATCCTTCCCGTGCTTAAGAGCCCTACGGTAATGCCGCTGGCAGAGGAGGGATGGAGTAGTTTGCATTCGGTGATCGATAAGAATAAATTCTGGGATGTTATTGATGAACTGAAAGCAGTAGGTGCGGAAGGCATATTGGTATGCCCGATAGAAAAAATGGTACTTTAACTAAAAACGAATGAAAGAGCGTACCTTTCAATTGGAACTTATACCCGGACAGGATATTTTTACGATTATCCCGTTGTTAAGGCAATTGAATACGGAAATTCCGGTAAAAACCCTGGAAGAACGACTTGAGGATATGGTTAACCAGGGTTACCAATGTCTCGGCGTTTATGATAAGGGGAAACTGATCGGTGTTTCCGGCCTCTGGATATTGACCAAGTATTATGTAGGCAAACACATAGAACCGGACAATGTGGTCATACACCCCGATTACCGGGGGAGTGGTATCGGAAAAATGATGATGGACTGGATCACGGAATATGGCAAATCCATAGGATGTGAGGCCTCGGAACTGAATTGTTATGTAAGCAATGACAAAGGAGTGAAATTCTGGATCAATTCCGGGTACCGGATCATAGGATATCACTTTCAGAAAAAATGGATTTAAAATTACAGATAACCAAGCAATACAAAATAACAGGCATATGAACAAGATATACGGTCCCGCCAGGGAAGAATGGCCGGAACTCTTAAAAAGGCCCACACAGACCATAGGGGATATAGAAGCTATGGTAAAAGAAATATTTAAGGAAATCCAGGGTAAAGGAGACCGTGCGGTATCTAAATACACCTCTCTTTTTGACGGGGTAACCTTAAAACAGACAGCCGTAACAGATGCGGAGATGGAAGAGGCGGAAGGCCTGGTTTCGGACGAATTAAAAGAAGCTATTCTTCTTGCCAGGACTAATATAGAAAAATTTCATCGCGCTCAGAAGACCGGAAGGGTGTCGGTAACCACAACCGAAGGTATCGAATGCTGGCAGGAAAAAAAGGCCATACAGAAAATAGGATTGTATATACCCGGAGGTACGGCACCGCTATTTTCTACTGTTCTTATGCTGGCCGTTCCCGCAGGTATTGCAGGTTGTGGCGAAATTGTGCTCTGTTCACCACCGGACAAGCAGGGAAAGATAAACCCGGCCATCCTGTATACAGCAAAACTTTGTGGAGTAACCAAAATACTTAAAATAGGAGGGATCCAGGCCATTGCGGGAATGACCTTCGGAACAGAGAGCATTCCCCGGGTGTACAAAATTTTCGGCCCGGGAAACCAGTATGTTACCGTAGCCAAGCAATTGGCCACACAGCACGGCGTAGCTATTGATATGCCTGCCGGTCCTTCGGAACTGCTCATTGTGGCAGACGATAGCGCGGATGCTTCTTTTGTAGCTTCGGACCTGCTGTCACAGGCGGAACACGGTGCGGACAGCCAGGTGATACTCGTTTCCACTTCCGGGGATTTTATAGATGACGTTGAAGGAGAGATCGCTTCGCAGATCGAGGAACTACCGAGAAAGACCATAGCAGAAGCTGCTATACATAATTCCAGGCTGATTTATGTGGAGGATAAAAACGAGGCCCTGGACCTTATCAATGCATACGGACCGGAACACCTGATTATCTGCTCGCGGGACGAAGCATTTTATGTAGATGGTATTATCAATGCCGGTTCCGTATTTATCGGGAACTACACCCCGGAGAGTGCCGGCGATTATGCTTCCGGAACCAACCATACGCTGCCTACCAACGGTTATGCGCGTAATTACAGCGGGGTAAACCTGGATAGCTTCACCAAATCCGTGACTTTTCAGAAGATATCCGAAACGGGAATACAAAATATAGGGAAAGCCATAGAAATAATGGCAGAAGCAGAAGGATTACAGGCACACAAAAATGCGGTTACCCTGCGTCTTAACAGCCTGAAAAACACATAATATGAAAATGACGACATTCCGGATAGACAAACTGGTACGCCCCAATGTGGCGAAGCTGAAGCCGTATTCTTCGGCAAGGGATGAGTTTGAGGATTTTGATGCGGAGATGGTTTTTATCGATGCCAACGAAAACCCCAACGAAACGGATGTAAACCGTTACCCCGATCCGCAGCAACGCAAAGTAAAAGAAGTCCTGGCACAACAAAAGAATGTACGCACGGCAAACATTCTGCTCGGGAACGGCAGTGATGAAGTCCTGGACCTGCTTTACAGGGCGTTCTGTGAACCTGGCGCAGATAATATTATAACCTTACCGCCCACATATGGTATGTATAAAGTGTTGGCGGATATAAACAATGTGGAGAACAGGGAAGTGTTTTTATCCGGTGATTTTCAGCCGATAGTTTCGGAGATCCTGGAAAAAGCCGATGAAAACACCAAAATATTGTTCCTGTGCTCTCCGAATAACCCTACGGGGAATTCGTTTTCAAAAGAGATCGTTGAAAAATTGCTGGAAGATTTCGACGGATTGGTAGTTATCGATGAGGCTTATATTGATTTTTCCGATAAGGCAAGCTGGTTGTCCGGACTTTCCATTTATCCCAATCTTATCATTACTCAAACGCTATCCAAGGCGTATGGTATGGCCGGGATACGTCTCGGTATATGCTATGCTTCCGAAGAAATTATTGCCGTACTCAATAAAATAAAACCACCGTATAACGTAAACGAACTTACACAGAGACGTGCGCTGAAACGATTACTGGAACCCGATACTTTGAAATCGGAAGTGATTGAAATAAAGGAACAAAAGATGCTATTATTTAAAGAATTACTAGAGATAGAATTTGTATTTGAAGTATACCCTTCCGATGCCAATTTTATCCTGGCTAAAGTAGATGATGCCGGTAAGAGATACGGACAATTGATAGCAAGAGGTATAGTGTCCAGAAATCGTACCACGCAGCCGCTTTGTGAAAACTGCCTGCGTTTTACCGTAGGTACCCGCGAAGAAAATAAAAGACTGGTACAGGTGTTGCATGAATTGTAGAGAACATTTATACCAGCCTCGAAAAATACAAAGAAATTCATCCGGATTGGATTTTGTCATGTGCTAAAATAACGGATATAAAACAAAAAAGTAATATGCAAAAAGTACTATTTATAGACAGGGACGGTACCCTGATACGTGAGCCGGAAGACGAACAGATAGATGCTTTCGAAAAACTGGAATTCTACCCGGGAATGTTTACATGGCTTTCCAGGATAGCGAAAGAACTTGGATTTGAACTCGTTATGGTAACCAACCAGGATGGTCTGGGTACCGATGCTTTTCCTGAAGATACGTTCTGGCCTGTGCAGGATTTTATTCTGAAAAGCCTGGAGAACGAAGGTATCGTTTTTGACGCGATTTATATAGACAGGACTTTTCCCCATGAAAATTCACCCAACCGGAAACCTAAAACCGGATTGCTCACCAAATATTTCTCTGAAGATTATGACCTCGGAAATTCTTATGTAATAGGAGACCGCCTTACAGATATTGAATTGGCTAAGAACCTGGGAAGCCAAGGTATATTTATAAATAATGAAACTGATCTCGGCACCGGGGAAGTCACGCTGGGGCAGGAAGAGATAAAGGCCTGTATTGCGCTGGAAACCTCAGATTGGAAGGATATTTATGAATTCCTGAAACTACAGAGCCGCAGGGCTTCCGTTGCAAGAAAAACCAACGAAACGGATATAGCCATTACCCTTAACCTGGACGGTACCGGGAAAAGCGACATATACACCGGGATCGCCTTTTTTGACCATATGCTCGACCAACTGGCCCGCCACGGACAGATGGACCTGGAAATTAAAGTAAAAGGTGATCTGGAAGTAGATGAGCACCACACCATAGAAGACACGGCCATTGCCCTCGGAGAAGTATTCAGGAAAGCACTGGGAAACAAACTGGGAATAGAACGCTACGGTTTTTGCCTGCCTATGGACGATTGTCTTGCGCAGGTAGCCATAGACTTCGGAGGGAGAAACTGGCTGGTATGGGAAACCGAATTTAAACGCGAAATGATAGGGAAGATGCCTACTGAAATGTTTTATCATTTCTTTAAATCCTTTACCGATGGGGCAGGGGCCAATCTGAATGTTAAAGCAGAAGGAACTAATGAACACCACAAGATCGAGGCCATCTTCAAAGCTTTTGCAAAAGCCATAAAAATGGCCGTAAAACGCGATGTGGAAAAAATGGTATTGCCTACCACAAAAGGAATGATCTGAAATTAGAAATACGAAGTCAGAAGTGCGAAGTTGAAGTTATGCGTTATTGCCGGACTTTAAACATATTTCGTACCCCTGACTTCTAACCTCGTACTTATGAAAATAGTAATTATAGATTACGGAGCGGGTAACATTCAAAGCATCCGGTTTGCTATAGAACGACTGGGATATGAAGCGGTCCTTACCGATGATGCGGAAACCATCCGCAATGCCGATAAAGTCATATTCCCGGGAGTGGGAGAGGCCGGTAGCGCTATGCAAAAACTACGGGCCACGGGAATAGACAGGATTATCCCGGAATTAAAACAGCCCGTGCTGGGGATTTGCCTGGGCATGCAGTTGATGTGCGCGTCTTCTGAAGAAGGTAATACAAAAGGACTGGGTATTTTTGATGTGGATATTATCCGGTTTTCCGATGGGGTAAAAGTACCGCAGATAGGCTGGAACCAGGTACACGGATTAAAAACCCCTTTGTTTGATGGAGTTAAGGATAACGAATTTATGTATCTCGTTCACAGTTATTACGCACCCCGATGCGAAGAAACCATAGCGCTGACAGACTATGAAGTAGAATACGCATCGGCATTACATAAAAACAATTTCTACGGCGTACAGTTCCACCCGGAAAAGAGCAGCGCCGCAGGTGCCAGGATATTGGGAAATTTTTTAAAAATATAACCTTGTAGAGATACACGGCCGTGTATCTCTACGTCGTATTTTTTAAATACGGGATTAGAATAAATTAATTAAAACAAATATGAGAATCATCCCTGCCATAGATATTATAGAAGGCAAATGTGTACGTCTTTCCAAAGGCGACTACAGCACCCGTAAAATATACAACGAAAACCCGCTGGAAGTAGCTAAAGAATTTGAAGCCCACGGCATAGAGTACCTCCACCTGGTGGACCTGGACGGGGCAAAGAGCAGTCACATTGTCAATTATAAGATACTGGAACAGATAGCTTCCCAAACCGGGTTAAAGATCGATTTCGGTGGTGGCCTTAAATCCGATAAAGATTTGCGTATAGTTTTCGAAAGCGGCGCGCGACAGGTAACCGGGGGAAGTATCGCAGTGAAAGACCGGGAGATTTTTTTGGGGTGGCTGAAGCAGTACGGCCCGGAAAAAATTATCCTCGGTGCTGATGTCCTGCCGGGAGAAACCGGGGAAAAAATCGCTATAAGTGGTTGGCAGGAAAATTCAAGTATAGATTTAACTCCTTTTGTGCAAGAATATAAAAAAGAAGGTGTTAAATATGTGATATGCACTGACATAAGCAAAGACGGTATGCTCAAAGGGCCGGCATTTGACCTCTATGCCAAAATGTTGAAAGATATTAAAGGAGTGAAGCTTATTGCTTCCGGGGGGATATCGGCTTTTGAGGAATTACCCCGATTGGAAGAGCTCGGTTGTGAAGGGACCATTATCGGTAAGGCCATATATGAAGGAAACATCAGCTTAAAAGAACTGGAGCAATACATTATTGCACAATAACCCCGGGACACCAATTACCGGAAACAAAGAAGAACATCAGATTATGTTGACCAAACGAATTATACCCTGCCTGGATATTAAGAACGGCAGGACAGTGAAAGGAATCAATTTCCTGGATCTCCGGGATGCAGGGGACCCGGTGGAACTCGCGGAAATATATGCCAGGGAAGGTGCGGACGAACTGGTATTCCTTGATATTTCGGCTACCGAAGAAAAACGTAAAACCCTGGCCGAACTGGTAAGGCGTGTAGCTGAAAAAGTAGACATCCCTTTTACCGTAGGCGGTGGTATCGCATCGGTAGAAGATGTCGGGGTATTGTTGCATAACGGGGCAGATAAAGTTTCCGTTAACTCCTCCGCGGTGAAGGACCCGGAACTCATAGACCGTCTGGCCGGCAGGTTCGGGAGCCAGTGTGTGGTAGTAGCGGTAGACGCTAAAAAAGTAGCTGGCGAGTGGCTGGTACACCTGGTAGGTGGAAAAGTTCCTACGGAGATCAGACTTTATGATTGGATAAAAGAGGTCGAACAGCGTGGGGCCGGAGAAATTTTATTTACTTCTATGGACCATGACGGTACTAAAAACGGTTTTGCCAATGATACCCTGGCAGAAATATCCGGGATGGTAAATATACCTGTTATCGCTTCCGGAGGGGCAGGAAACATGCAGCATTTTGCTGATGCGTTTACCCTGGGGAAGGCAGATGCTGCCTTGGCTGCCAGTGTATTTCACTTTAAGGAAATGGAGATCAAAGACCTGAAACAATTCCTGCAAAAACAGGATATTGCCGTACGGCTTTGATTTTAATTTCCTCTAATTTAATTTAAACTACAGAAAACAAAACAGGATGGAAATAGATTTTGACAAAGATAACGGGCTGGTCCCTGCCATTATCCAGGATAAAGAGACAAAAACCGTACTTATGCTTGGGTATATGAACGAAGAAGCCTATAAAACAACAGTAGAAACCGGGAAGGTTACCTTTTACAGCAGGAGCAAACAGCGCCTGTGGACCAAAGGGGAGGAGAGCGGTAATTTTCTGTACCTGGAAGATATTAAAGCAGATTGTGATAAGGATACGTTGCTTGTCCGTGCCCGGCCACAAGGGCCGACATGTCATACGGGTACAGATACCTGCTGGAAAGAGGAAAATAAGCCACATTTCGGTTTTCTTTCTGTGTTGGAAGAAGTTATTGCGGACAGAAAAGAAAATGCCAACTCCGGCAGTTATGTGTCTTCCCTGTTTGCCAAAGGGATAAACAAGGTGGCGCAAAAGGTGGGGGAAGAGGCCGTAGAAGTGGTTATTGAGGCGAAAGATGAGAATGACGACCTGTTTCTTAACGAGAGTGCTGATCTGCTTTTTCATTACCTGATCCTTCTCCAGGCGAAAGGATACACTTTAGCCGACGTGGAGAAAATTCTGAGGGAACGACATAGAAAATAAGTGTTTTTTATTACCTTTAAGGGATAACATAAACTCTGTCGTTATGAAAAATACAGCCCGTATACTTGGTATGATACTATTTGTATCTGCAATCATGGCATCGTGCAATACCACTAAAACAGACCCCTTAACCGCATTGGCTTCCGGTAGATGGATGCTCGATTCTTTTGAAAGCAAAAAAGTAGATTCCACAAATTTTGGCAATGGTATGCCATACCTGGAATTTAACAAAGAAGAAATGCGTGTTTCCGGATTTTCCGGATGCAACCGGCTTATGGGAGGGTTTTCCCTGGTGGAAGAAAACGGAATAAGCCTCGATAAATTGGCGTCTACCAAAATGGCCTGTATGGGTGTGAATAAGGAAAGTGAATTTCTGGCTGCGTTGGACAAAGCAGATCATTTTAAGGTGAAAGACGAATTGTTGCAATTGCTTTCGGGGAAGACTGAGCTTATGACCTTTACCGCTACGAAAGGCGAATAATGAAACCGAATTTATTCAACGAGACCGGTTTATGAAGAAAAAAACACGGCCACGAAAGAAACGCAGAAAAGGACTCGGTTCCGTTCCCGGGACCCTGACATATACGGGGAATAAGTCCGAACAGGAATTCTATATTGAGGTCATAGATTATTCCAAAGAGACATATACCCGCACGGTATATAACGATGTGGAAGAAGTATTCCGGTATGCAGAAGAAGAGAACACAACCTGGATAAATCTAAACGGACTGCATAGTGTAGAAGCTATTGAAGTGCTGGGTAAATACTACAAGTGGCATCCTCTTGTCATGGAGGATATCGTGGATACTTTCCAGAGGCCGAAGATAGACGAATTCGAAGACTACCTGTTTGTAGTTTTTAAAATGATATACTATGAGGAAAAACGCCTGGTAACCGAACACCTCAGCCTGCTTATGGGTAAAGGTTACGTGGTTACTTTCCAGGAATCCAAAACAGATGTTTTTGATGATATAAGAAAACGAATAGAGGAAAACGGGGGGCGTGTACGCGGTGAAAAGTCCGATTACCTGCTTTTTATACTCCTCGATGCCGTTGTAGATCACTATTTTCTGGTTATAGAAACCCTCGGTGACAAAATAGAGGACCTGGAAGACGTTCTTTTCGAAGAGACTGATGTAGATATTTCAAAAGATATACTCAATCTGAAAAAGGAGATATTGCGTATTAAACGTTCGGTATTTCCGGCGAGAGAGATTATTAACCGTGTTGAAAAAACCGATTTCGGTCTCATTCAGGAGCACACACGCAATTATTACCGCGACCTGTACGATCACACTATCCAGGTTGTCGAATACGTAGAAGTGTACCGCGAAATGATCCTCAGCCTTATGGAAATGTACATGGGGACCATCAGCAACAAAATGAACAATGTGATGAAAGTATTGACGGTCATAGCCACTATATTCATTCCTCTTACTTTTATTGCGGGGATATACGGGATGAATTTTGACAATATGCCCGAACTCCACGGCAAATACAGCTATTTTATCCTTATGGGGATAATGTTCCTTATATTCATAGGAATGCTCCTGTATTTCAAAAAGAAGAAATGGCTGTAATTTTTTTACACGGCCATGCCCACTTCCAGTAATTGCACGCGGTCTTTAATGGTTTCTATAACCATGTTCATCATACGTTTGTTCAGGGCCGAAGAATTTTCGATGTATGTCAGGTATTCTTCTACCGTAAACTGACCGATGATCATCCCTTTGAGTGAATTCCGGAATTTGATGTCTTTGTGGATGGCATTCTCAATGTATACCAGCCGCTTTTCCAGGCTCAGGGTGTAAAACATTCCCTTATGCTTGTTGGCGTAGTTGCGGAAAGCTTCTACCAACAGCTCCCTTTGTAACTTTATCACCGGTCGGATAGTGGCGTTCTGAAAGCGTTCGTCACTACTCATTTCTTCATAAACCAATGCGTTTGGAATTTCCGGACGGATACGGAGCAAATCCTTTGTTCTGTTGTCCATAATAGAAGTTTTCTTAAAGATAATTCATAAAACAGGGGGAGACAGCCGGTGTCTTTCTTAGTTGTTAACTATTTTATAAACAACTTACCTGTTTTTAAAGGTATCTGGGATTGTTTCGGATTAAAATTAAGAAATAGCCCTTTTATTTTAACATCCAAGAGGATCGTTTTATAGTAATGTTTACTTATTTTTGAGGTTGAATACGAGTGCTTTACACGGGATATGTCTGAAAAGTAATCCGGGAGGTTCGTTTTCGTGCAGTTAGGCATAAAATTTGTTATTACCGGGGTATGAGATACATTGTACTATTATTTATGGCTATGGGGTTTTCTACCAGCTTTTATGCTCAGGGAGAACTACCGCGTAAATCTATCCCCATAAAGGCGGAGAATAATATATTGCCCAAAAGCAGTACTTCGGACAATAACAGTTCCATTTTCAATTCTCCGGATTTTATGCCGTCTCCAATGACCAATAGCAATAGTTCCAATACTTCATCTTTTGACCTTTCTACAACCGAAAATGAGAATTTTATGCAAAAAGAGCAGTTTCTCAATAACGGTACCCAATACGAGAAACGCCTGAACCGCAAATCAGGAGAAGGGGAGAACCGTGGCGGTAATTATAAGACCACAGGATACCTCGGAGATTTTAAAACCAATTCCGGTTTTGTAAGGCTTGCCTGCCGGGACCACGAATATGTGGATGGTGACCGGGTGCGTATATACCTCAATGACAGTATTGTGGTCTATGATCTTATCCTGGAAGGTGGCTTCAAGGGGATTGATATTCCGCTTCATAAGGGATTTAACAAAATAGAATTCCAGGCGTTGAACCAGGGAACTTCCGGTCCTAACACGGCAGAATTACGGGTTTATGACGATAAAGGAGAACTTCTGTCTGCCAACGAATGGCTGCTGAATACAGGAGGTAAGGCCACAATGATCGTGGTCAAGGATGATGATGAAGAGTAGATAATTTTAAATTTCTTTCTGGTAAGCCACTACATCTAGTATCTCCCCGAATTTTTCTCCCACGTTACGGAAACGGGCACATTGCGTATAACCACATTTGGTGAAAAGGGCAATACTACCGTGGTTATCCCCTGTAATAATTCCCAGTAGGTTCTTAAACCCGTTATTAACGGCTCTTTTCTCCAGGTAATCCAGGGCAATTTTGCCAATACCTTTTTTGCCCATCTCCGGTTTCAGGTAAATGGTAATTTCGGCGGTGCGGTCATAGGCCTGTCGTTTCTTATAAGGTGTCAGAAAACAGTATCCGGCAATTTCACTGTCCATACAGATAAGACAGGAAGTATAGCGGGAGTGCCCGAGGTATATGAATTCCTTAAGTTCCGGGATCTCCACCGGCTCCGTATGAAAAGTTGCTTTGGAATTGGCTATGTACCAGTCATATATCTTTTTTACTTCCGGAAGATGCTCTTCCCGTAATTCTTCAAATGCAATACTCATGGAGACAAACTTTTTCAATAAGCAGGACCAAATATACATATAACTACAGTATACAACATGTTTTTATCCCTGTATTTCCGTGTTATAAGTAAGTAAAACCACTCCGGAGGAAGAACTTCTGGTAGCTTTTAGTTGCAGGCCTATTCGCTCTTTGATATCCTTGAAAAGCGGTTTCCCTTTACCGAGGATCACCGGATGAACGGCGAGCCTGTATTGGTCTATCAATCCCAGGTTAGCCAAAGAAGTGATCAGTCCGCCACCCCCGTAGACCCATATATTCCCCGGAGTCTCCTGTTTTATTTGTTGTACTTTTTCTTTGATGTCCGAGTCGATGAAAATGGCGTTTGTATTATCCCCCTTTATGGTGGATGAGAATACGATTTTCGTTTTGCCGTTTAATAATTTATAGGCTTCTTTCAGTTTGGTGCCCGCGTGTTCTCCCGGTTCATAATTTCCCCATGCTTCATAACTTTTTCTACCATAGAAAATGGTATCCACACCTTCCAGGATCTCGAAGAGAATATCCCCGAAATCGGTATTCTCATCTTTGACCAGCCAGTCGATCTCTCCTTCCGGACCTTCTATATAACCGTCTAATGTTACAGCAAGGTCTAATATTAATTTTCCCATGTCATGTCTTTTTATCAGTTAATGTTTGAGGCGCTGGCAGGTGCTTTCCAACGAACTTTTATCCCGTTTATATTGTTTTTTGAAGAAGAAACTTCCCGTAATATCTCAAAACCGTTCTTTTCGTAAAAGGGGATGGGCGACCTGTATTTTTGGCCGTTTTCCTTTAGTTCTTCACTGTTATCAATAACCCAACCGTGAAGTTCCGTATTCCGTTCTTTTGCCAAACTGAGTAAACGCGAGCCGAGTCCCTTGCCCTGTTCACTTGGGTCCAGTAACATGGCAAAACAACGTTCGTTTTCCCGGACAAAATAAATTAACCAGCCTTTTACCTGCTCTTTTTCGTCCTGGAGTAATAAATGATGCCTGTCCTCAAGACCTGCCAGGTATTTCTCAAAACTTTGTACATCGGGTAAGGACAGGTCTTTAGGGTATTCCCGGTTCCAGAGTGCCAGGATATCTGATTTTTGGCTGTCGGTCAGCGAGTTATTTTCAATAAATTTCATAATATCTGTTTGGTATGGTGCGCAGTAAACGCCTATTTCTATTGATACATTTCGGGACTTACGGCTACTTCCTCAATAAATTCCCCGTTTTTATCGTAATAAAGGTAATTCATGGTGATTTTCTTTTTACGGAAGATCTCCAGGCCCGGATTGCTTTTGGCATTATCAATAATTACCGGGCGCACGTATTTGTTTATAGTGTCGGCGTTAATTTCGGTTATCTCCGTCTCGGGGAGGGTGTAATAGTAGAGAATGTCGGAATTGCCCCTGGCTGCAACACTGTCCAGCCGGGTGATCTCATCCACTTTCATCGGGGTTTTCCGGTTCATTTCATCCACAGTCTGTTGTAATTCGGACTCCTGGTCTTTACTGAAATATTGTTTGGATGCGTAAAACGCAATAGCAAAAGCTATGGCAAAGGCGCAGATAAAAACAATGATGCTTATAGCCGTTTTGCGCTTGGCAGGTTTTCTGTTTTTTTCCATGTATGTTTTTTTGTGCTGTATTTTTTTATAAATTTTAGCCACGGATACACGAATGTATTAATGGTTATTTTAAAATTATTCGCGTATCCTTGGCTAAACGGACTTTTCCGTTTGCCGAAAACCATCCATATACTCTAGTTCCCTTTTACCGGAATCCATAGTTCTTCTTCCGAATCCGGGTGTTCGGTTTTGTATTTTGCTCCCATTAGTGCAAAGTGGGGACGGTTGTCCAATATGTATCTGGAATCCGGTATCCACGTACCGTAAATATATTTATACACATCTGAAGATTCACTACCTTTGCCTTTGAACGGGAATACGGCATACAATCCGTCCGGAATAATCAGTTTTTCCATTTCTTTGGGAACAATGAGATGATCGCTTACCTCTACGGCAGCCCATTTTTTAAAAAAATTATCGGGATCGAATTTTTCGAAAAAGCTGGCGTCGCTATATACTTCTACGGAATATAATCCGGTGCCTACATTGTTTTTTATTTCTCTTCTTTTCGGCATGAAATCACGCCACAGTTCCCCGGTCTTGTTCTCCGTAAAGGACATCTTTACTTTTTTGCCGATGAGTTTGGTTTCTTTTAATTGTATGATTTTTGGCTTCATAGTATTCGTCTTAAATTAAAATACAGACGGGTGATTATAACTTTACCGGGAAAAAACTTCCCTGGCTTCTTCCGGTGTATTTACAAAATTTATTCGTCCCATCTTATTGCTTTCACGGATAAAATCCTTCAGGCTTTTGCTCGTAACATGCTTAAAATCGCCGACGATAGCCAGGCGGGCATTGTAATTGGAAAATTTTTGAAGTATGTCTCCTGCTATTCCCGTTTTCAGTTCAAAAAATTCCGGGACCAGGTGCTTTTTTAGTATGATAATACGTTCGGAACCCTGGTAAATACTGTTCATCATGATATCCAGAGCGTCCTGAGCATTGGTGATCTCCGTTTTATCGGATATAAGTTCGGCAACAGGTATGCCGTTGACTTCTTCAATATGTATCTTCATTGTTGTTTTGTTCTGTGATTTGGGGAGAACCATAAATAGCTGTTCCTGCCGAATCGTAAAAGGATAACGAAAAGGAAGCGGAAATAATATAGTTATATAGTATTACCCGCGGAGATCGGGACAGTCTTTTATGAGTGGCCCGGTTCTTTTCCCTATAAAGATAATGAACTCATCTTGACTTTTCTAATTGGCTACAAAATGATCTTTTTACTCCAGATTTCGCCTTTTTCTTGCTCCGTAGCTATGGCTATGCTCCCGATAATTATCGGGAGCAAAAAAGCCTGCATCTGAAATAAAAACCTCTATTTTTCACTTCAATCACAAAAGTCAGGATGAGTTCAATAAATACAAATTCTTTAAAAATCAAAATGCGGGAGGATATTTATCCGAAAAAAAATGATGTGGCACTGTTCTTATGGACTAATTACCAAATAAACGGTATTAACTTATAGGTACGTTTCTGGTAGTCTGCATAGGAATTTCCAAAGATATCGCTCAATAATTTTTCTTCTTTGCTTATTTTTTTAAACAGACCCATAGTGTAGAGAACGGTGATAATAATTCCGGAAAGGCTTCCCATAACCAGGCAGGTTCCTATAAGCCCCGAGATAAATCCGGTATAGATGGGGTGCCGGACAAACCGGTACGGACCTGTAACGATGAGTTCGTGTTCTTTTTTTGCGGATACGCCGCCACTCCAGTTCCATCCCAGGAGCAGGCGGGACCATATGGATATAAAAATACCACCAACAGATAATACAAGTCCTGTGAACTGTATACCATTATAGGGGGGGATAACAATTTTCCCTACGCCTCTGGTGGTGAAAAGGGGCAGGTATAAGGCAAGAAAAACAATAACGAACCCCATAAAAGCCGAAATCTTCTGTGAGGTGGTGCGGGGATTGACATTTTCCTTGGTCTTATTGCTCTGCCATAGCCAGGTGACTGAAAATAAAAACCAGCACGCCAGGGTGGCATAAACCGGAAAACTGATCTGGGTATTCACGCTATCTTAATGGTTGATTAGTGAGAAGTAAATGTACAATTATTTTTCAACAAATCGTGTATTATTTGAGGAAGCTGCTAAAAAATCGATTTCTTGTTTTTACAGGTCCGGATCGTTAAATCAACTACCTCGGCATCCCGATGACACCGGGGGAAGTTCAGGTGAACGGGTAGTGTTATGCGGAGATCGGAAAGCTATCCAGATAGCACAGGATTTCCGGCCCCATTAACTCCGTTTCCCTTTTAAATAGGCATAAACAGCTATAGTATGGCCATGTCCCAGATCGTAATCGTCTTTTAACCATTGAACGATTTGTCCGGCTTTTAATGTCCGGTTTAAGTGTTTTATTATCCACAAACCCCTTTTCCGTGGCCAGTTGGATAAAATCTTCCGGGCTGTTCCCGGTTTTGGTTTCGATATTAATTAAATACGATTGAAAAGAAATGGTTTACAGTTATTTGTTTTGCTTAAATTTCCGGGTAATACTGCAAATACGAACGGTATGAAAATGTCATATAACAGGGGAGAACGGGACAAATGTGGCTCGGGATTCCGGGATGGGAGAGAAAACCTTGAGATTTCGGATTATGAAGAAAAATCAAACAACTCCTTTTCTGTTATTTTAAGCGCTTTGGCAATAGCGTGGACGGTAGAAATAGTGGCATTGGTCTGGGCGTGCTCAATTTTAAAGACCTGGGAATATTCGACCCCGGCAGCATGTGCCAGCTTCTCCATAGAGAGGCCTTTCTCCTTTCGGAGTCTTCTTACATTCCTGCCGAATGCTTCCAGGTATGCTTGGTTTCTAATATTGCTCACCTTCGCAAGGTGCGTCATATAATCGGGATTAATTATAGCGTATAAACCATATTTTATTACCTTAGCAATGTATTTAAACGATTTGTCCCGGGTTTTTATGTGTTACTAAAGGATACTTTATTCGGGAATTATACTGAATGCGGACGGAAACTCATCCCCGGGTTTACCGATATGGCAGCAGCCACTTCATCGCCCCGTTAAATTGCGGACATGCTGGTATTTATGGATTAAACCTTATTGTTATGCTTAAATATTATTTAAATAGATTTCTGGTAAATCGGAATGCCACGATTACGGAAAAGGAATGGAGGACCAGGTGTTCTACCTGCTTTTTACTCGGTATGGCAGCCGGGTGCATTCTCCTTGCTATATTGTTTGTGATCTTTGCGCCGGAACTTTTTGGTTTTTCCTTTTTTTCGGCGGAATAAGGATAACATGATTTAAGAAAACCGGTGGGAGAGAGGCATTGAAACCTTTTTATGGACCAGTCTCTATTATCCTCTTTGAGTTTTTACTTTATCCCAGGCAATGACTTGCACGCCGGGGGAATAATGTGCAAGTTGCGGTGCGCCTTTCAGGAGTATGGAAAACCGGGGGTAATGTACCTCTGTTTTTTTGAGTTCTATCGTGTATACGGGCCATGGAATATGGTGTATCTCAAATTCGTTTATAGCGGTCCGGGTGTCCTGGAACAGGGCGTACCTTTCCGTAAGCCAATGGTCCGGACCTGTTTTATGGGATATTTTCCCGCCTATGCTATAATGTATATCCAACCGATCCCCGAATTTGTGATTTACGGAATTGTAATAACATTCCTGCCGTTTCATCCGGGAGTATCGGTACGGCAGCTTGGACAGGGTCCTGGCTACCCGGCACGAAATCCCTGTTCCGCCTTCTATACTCAGGAAATATACGCCCGTTTTATTATTGTTTTTTACATAGGTACGTATATTTATTTCGTGGAAGTCCGAAACGGGAGGGAAGGGAGGAAGATTTCTGGGCCTTATCTTTTGCATGGTAAAAGCTACGACCGATATCCAGGCTTTACCATCATACAGATCGATCTCCAGTTCCGGCGGGACAAATTTGCGCAGCTTGGCAGGCTCTACCAGCCAATGCAGAAATACGGCATCATTCCATTCCTGGTAATATTTCCATTCTTCCGTCGGCATTGTCCACGTACGATGATCTGTTGTTTGTAGTATTTCTTTAATTTTCACAGAATAATATTTTCATAATGAGTGGAATAGGAGTTCGGGAGTCGTGGTTTATGAAGTGGGGTTAAATATTTTTCAAATCTCTGACAAACTCATCTTTAAATCTGGCCACCTTTACCAGTTGGTCATTGAGTTCACCTACAACTCTGGGGTTCCGGTAATCCCGGAACCGGCTAAACTTATCTTCTTAATTTACTTTTTGGATAGCCATAAACCGGATGTTAAACTAAGGCTTAAAAGTACAAAATTGCGAGGGAATGATATAGATAGTATAATTATTAACGCTTAATAAGCATCTTTATACGGTTTTCTATTAATCCTTTATTGCACCCCCGACTGAGTGTATATTCAATGCTCATCGGGCTTTACCCTGTGATATGCTATCAACCCGGGAATATGCCTTTTCGCATCTAAAACTCCGGTCCTGGCAAATTTAGTCCATATGGCGCGGACTTCCTTTCCGGCTTCCCGTAGTTCTTTAAGCGATTTTCCTTCGCGAAAGGCTGAAGTTTTCCATAGCTCTTCGGTGCCGAATAAAAGGGAAATATCTACAATATGAGCGGCTTTTATTTTGTTGTTCTCGGCGCCCCAGCTTATACGATACTGATAAACCGAACCACCTGCTCCGGCAATATGCCGGGCAAAGGCCTTTCCCGGATTGCGGTATATCCGGTCCGTTGTTTTGCGGATCAGCCATTCCAGGGTGGGTATTCCCATAAAAGGGACACGGGCAAGCGACTGTAAGGATTTTACAAATGGAACGAATAAGGAAGTCTCACGATCGGCCCACCCGATCATCACATCCCACTGCCCGGCACGTTCTAGCCATATTTTTTCCGTATCCTTTTCCGGGGGCATGGGCGGATACCCGTATTGAATACCAAAAGGCATTCCACCTTTTATTCCGAAACCTTTCATGGAAAGTATCAGTTTGCTTTGCAGGGCCAGGAGTGTATCCGCATCCGTATCTTTTAGCAGCACGGCTACCTTCTTTATCATTTTTCTGGCAATAGCAGCCTTTCCTCTCCGGATGCCCAGCGGGGCACTTTGGATGATAACCCGGTGAAACAGGCCCTCCGTGCCTTCGGCAAGCATTAAATGAGCAATGGCATCACCTCCTGCCGACTGCCCGAAAAGTGTAATGTTATCGGGGTTTCCTCCAAAAGCCGCAATGTGCTTTTTAATCCAGCGTAAGGCGGCCATAATATCCAGCAACCCCAGATTGGCCGGAACATCTTTGTATCCGCCCAGAAAGCCCAGTAATCCCAGGCGGTAATTGATATTTACAACGACCACATCATTTTCTTCCACCAGTAGGGTAGGATTATAAACCGGGGAATCTCCTGCCCCCGAGGTATAGGAACCACCGTATATCCACACCATTACCGGCCGGTCGGATGGTGGCGGTACGGAATCCGGAAGCGTTATGGAGAGGTGCTGGCAGTTTTCATCTATTGTCAGCTGCTCCAGCATGTCCCGGCCCAATAAGTTCCCGGATTTCCGGGAAAGATTCTGCGGGCATGCGGGAGACCATTTTGTGGCAGGATAGGGGACTTGCGGAAGCGGGGTTTCCCGTGGTTTCTCATAACGTCCTGCCGAAGCATAAGGAATCCCTGTTGCCCGTATAACATTGCCGTCCCGCCATCCCTGTACGGGACCGGCTGATGTTTCAAAAATAATATCTGCCATAACTAAAGCGTATCATGTCTGCTACCGGATAAGAACCGTAGCATGCTGTCAAGACAAATGTATAAATTTATCGGGGCATACTTTTAATTCCCTTCAACGTCCCGCGTGGCTTTGTGACCTTTGAGGTGGCATAAGGATCCGGCATTGCTTCTTCGGAAATGTATGTTTTTATGTTAAAATTCATATTTTTAGCATTTCGTTAGGTTTTTGTTAAGAAATATGTATATTTGTTTCCCAACAGTGTAATTCTTAACATAAATCCTCTAAATCAGTTTGCCGAGTTAGGATTTACCTTAAATACATCTACCTCACCAAATTTTATTTTTTAACCTAAATCTATTTTTTATCATGAAAATGCAAAACGTATTTGTATGGATGCTGATGGTATCTTTAATTTTCGTCTCCTGTTCAAAAGAGGATGTGAACGAAGCGGACAACCTGAACAGCGAACAGGAAACCCGGGAACTCAGCGCCGATGAACTTGCCGCGATCCGGATGTGTAAAGACGTCTATCCTGAAGGCGTGACCCCCAGGGCGGCAGCCGTTAGCTCTAAAGTCTGGCAGAATGGCCAAACGTTGAGAGTGAAATTTTTGGGCGGTTCACAGTATGTCAGGAATAAAGTCATGCAGTATGCCAACGAATGGTCTGATCACGCTAATATTACATTCGAGTTTGTAACCAGCGGAAATGCGGATATACGGGTAAGCTTTATGTCCGGGCAAGGTTCTTATTCTTACATAGGCACCGATGCCAACCTGATCTCACCCAATTCGGAAACTATGAACTTCGGTTGGTTTGACAACAATACTTCCGAATCGGAATTCAGTCGTACTACTATTCACGAATTCGGGCATGCCCTTGGCTTGATCCATGAACACCAGCACCCGGAAGTTGAAATTCCGTGGGACAAGCCTGCAGTATATGCCTACTATGGAGGAGCGCCCAATTACTGGTCGCAGGCCCAGGTAGACAATAATCTCTTTGCCACCTATTCCGCTTCACAGACACAGTTCAGTGCATATGACCCCCAGTCCATTATGCACTATGCCATAGATAATTCCCTGACCATAGGCAATTTTGAAGTGGGCTGGAATACCGTATTGTCAAACACCGATAAGCAATTTATAGCCGATTTATATCCTAATTAATCAACTTTTATCAGGATACATCATTATATCATGTGTGTAGTCTCTTTGCACTGCGCACATGATATTTTTGTATTTTCCGACTTCAAAAGGAAGAGCTTTTGAAAATTATCATTTTGCGTATGAGACTGTGTTTTTCGGTTACCCTGTTGTTTTTCCTTCTGTTTACTTGCAACGATGTACTTGCCCAGGAATTTCCGGAATACAAATTATCCATACATCCATATGTAAAGTACAGGCAGGAAGACCTGCGCTGGTCCATAGCGGGGGATGTCAATGGGCAGAACCCCAATATCCTGTCGGAACTGATCTGGAAAAGGTTACAGGGACCACAGGTTGGGTTGATGATTCAAAAGAATATATCCAGGCGTTTCTCCGTCCAGGCGGATATGTCTTACATGGGCGTCACAACGGGAAGGGTTACAGATACGGATTATCGACGGGATGACAGGCAGGACATTTCTTTTGACGAAAACTTACGGTCAGACAGGGGATATTCGCTTTCTTTTGATGCCAGGCTACAATATCTTGTGTATATACATCCCAAAGTAAGTATTCTCCCGTTCCTCGGATTTACCAATAAATACCAGCATGTTTTTATGCTGGATAATGAAATACCGTTAATTAAAGGAAGTGTCCTTAAAAGCACTTACACTCCGCATTGGTACGGAGGTACTGCCGGAGGCGTATTTGTTTTTAATGCCGGAAAGGCAAGGATTTCCCTGGAAGTAAGTGGCGACCTCGTAAAATATTCGGCAAAAGCCAACTGGAATTTAAGGTCAGAACTCGCGCACCCGGTAAGTTTTAAGCACAGCGCTACCGGAAAAGGTGTTAACGCTCAATTGTTTGTAGCGTATCCGCTATGTGAAAATATATATATTACCTTAAATGCCGATATCTCTCATGCAGAAACAGGGAACGGGACGGATAAGACCTTTTATGAAAGTGGTAAAAAAGTATATACCCGGTTAAATTCCGTGGTCAATAAGTCTTATGGCCTGGGGTTCGGGCTTAAATTTAAGTTACTGTAAGTATGCCATTTGGCGCTGGTTTACAACTAATACCCATTGCTCCCCGCCCTTGGAATATCCCATTACCTTAGTAATTTCATTATCAGAATGCTTTTGCTTTTTTAAGGTGCGTTGCAAACGCTTTGTATGGCAGGCACTCGTTGCAACCTTAAATCCGCAAGTTGATATTAAAAACAACCGGCAAGGCTTGGGCCAATTGCTCAACGAACAGCTCCCAAGTCTTGGTTCCCAAAGTTGTTATGATTGGCGGGATATTTTATACAGTTATTGGTCTGTGTTCTTTTGTGGTGGGGATTGCGCCGAAGATTTGTCCGGAAATTTTAAGCCAAGCCTGTCTCAATCCCCTTTTTTAAAAGTTCCTAGTCCGGACAGGGTTCTGGGCAGGTTAAAGGAACTGGCAATGCCAGGAAACTTTTTTTCTACACCAAGAGGGCAATTCCAACACCACTTTGCTATCCATGAAAAACTGTCGGATTTAAACCTTTCGGTATTGAACAGGTTATTTGGCTTGTCCAAAAACAAAGTCGACCTGGACTATGACAACACGGTTTGTTTTACCAAAAAGCAGGATGCAGAACGTACCTACCACAAAGAACTTGGTTACATACCCGGGGTTGGGCTTGTTGGCTCAAAAATAGTCTATGTGGAAAATCGAAATGGGAGGAGCAACGCCGCCATATTGCAAGAAGAAACCCTTGAGCGTATGTTTGGGCAGCTTGAAAGGGCATCAAAGTAAACAGGTTTAGGGCAGACAGCGCTTCGTACACTTTCAAGATCATCAAGGTCGTTGAAAAACATACGGACAAATTTTACATCAAGGCTAGGATGTCCGCAGGCTTGGCCAGTACTATAGCTTCGGTAAAACAATGGAAACAAATGGATAAAAAAAGGAGGACACTTTCAGGGGAGAAACATTTTACGTCCCTTTTGAACGGGCGGCAAGGGATACCAAATCAAAGGGAGAACTAAGGCCCTACAGGTTTATCGTCACCAAGGAAAAAAGAAGAGCCGGGCAGATCAATGCTTTTACGGGGGAAGCCTGTAATTATTGGGTGATCATCACCAACGATCAAGAAAGCAAAGTGGACGATACCGTGTATGACTACAATCAACGGGGAACCATAGAAAAAGAGTTCGATGTGCTGAAAAATGACTTTGGATGGGGGAAATTACCGTTCTCTATACTGGAACAGAATCTTGTTTACTTACAAATAACAGCAATTTGTCGCAACCTTTACCATTATATCATCCAGGCGTTTTCCAAAAAGGTTAAGGGACTCCTGCCTTCCTTTAGAATTAAAAAGTTTATCTTCAGGTTTATTGCCATACCAGCTAAATGGGTGTATCATTCAAGGCAATGGCACTTAAAAATATATGGGGATATAGCTTTGAAAATATAGGAGGTCTGCGGCAGTCGCTCTTTGAAAATATTGGTTTTTGCCTTAAAAGGATAGTTCCTTCAAGGGGAAAATACGTCCTGTGGTCAAGCATTTTTGTTTCCAAAAAGGAACCAC